>CAYHYP010000006.1:18067-19497 GCA_964360925.1 uncultured Gammaproteobacteria bacterium
TCATACAAACATTTTGCTTGTAGAACTTCATGTGCCGTGTAGAGATTTTTTTCTTTAATTTCCAAATGGTTAAGGTCTAAAAAGATATTCGGACAAATTGGGTTTTTGAATTTTTTTATAATTTTTAAAAAAAGAAAGACTACTCCTCTTGTCAACCATGCCGTATTTGACGAAGTGATAATCATTAAATCCACGTCGGCATTTTTTTTAGCATTTTTGACAGCCACCGAACCGGTTAAAAAAACCGCTTCTATTGTGGGAATTAATTTTAGTAAATTAACAATTTCCGTGGCCTTATTAAATTTTTCTAAAGAGTATTTTTCCCCAACCTTTCTGATTGCCCAAAGTTTGGCCTCGGAAACCGTCAACGGATACCCAAATAAATCTGCGTAAATTACCGCCGCCAGTTGGTTGATATTTTTTTTCATTAAGAATAATATAGTTTTGAGAATTAATTAATTAAAAATGAAAATTTCAAATTTTCCGGAACTTAGAATTTTAGCCATCTTGGGCATTATAACTCTTGGTTGGCATCTTTTTGGAGTCTTTGGTTCTTTCATCTCTCTGTTTGCAGACATCTTTCTATTATTAATTTTATCCTGGATTCTTTCTTTTGTTCTGGAACCTCTGGTGGAAAGTCTTTCTAAAAAAGGATTATCACGAATGATGTCTGCCGTCATTATTTATTTGGCAGTAGCTCTCTGCGCCATCGTTCTTATTTGGGTTGTCCTTCCCACCACTTTAACACAGCTTACTCAGCTTGCCGGAAACTTACCAATTTTTCTTCCTGAAAAAATTGTGCAGTTTTTGACGGGTACAATCGGAAACTATGTTTCTTTTGCCTCCGGTGTAGCCTCTACTCTAACCGGACTTCTATTGGTCTTTATTTTTTCTTTTTACTTTTTACTTTCAAGAAAAGAAATTTCCAGATTTGTTCTGGAAATTCTTCCTGAAGAATACGAAGAAGATTATCTTTTTTTGGAAAAAGTTTTAAATAATACTTTTGCTTCTTTTCTGCAAATTCAAATTGTTTTGGGTTTGGTAATGGGTGCAATTACTTTTATTACCTTGACAGTTTTAGGAATCAATCTGGCGGTGTCTACCTCTATTGTAGCGGCTATTCTGGCCATGATCCCTGTTGTAGGGCCCGTCTTGATGATTTTCCCCGTTGTTTTGGCAACCCTATCAATTTCTATGCAAAAAATGTTGATTGCCACATCTGTAATTATTTTGACCGGACAGCTGGTTTATAACATTCTTTCTCCAAAACTTTTGGGGACCGCTCTTAAAATTCATCCCATTATTGTTCTTTTGTCTTTTTTGGTTGGGTATAGATTGGGTGGTGTTTGGGGCGCCATTTTTGCCGTTCCCGTCACTTCGGCAATTTTTATAATTGTAAAAGAAATATTAAAATATTGGAAACAAGAAGC
>CAYHYP010000007.1:0-14882 GCA_964360925.1 uncultured Gammaproteobacteria bacterium
AAATTCGACAAGGAAATTTCTTTGGACATGGAACCGTCGAGGAACATGGACAATTTTTTGTGGATCACAATTGGTTTAAAAATGATTAGCAAATTTTTAAAAATTAGGCAGGAGCCATGGGTATCTCTCCAAACAAAGAAATGGTTAGAATCTTATTTAAACCCGGAAATGACAGTTTTTGAGTTTGGTAGTGGGGGATCTACTATATTTATTGGCCGGAAAGTAAAAAAAGTTATTTCGGTCGAATATCAAAGGTTATGGTTTGTAAAAGTGTTGATAAATTTACTTTATTATAAGATCTTTAATTTCAAATTACATTTAGTAACGCCCGAAGTAAAATCTTCAAACAACAAATATTACGTTAGTAGTGATCCCATTTTCAAAAAGCTTAATTTCAAAAATTTTGCCTCGGCAATTGATGAGTATCCAGACAAATATTTCGACCTAGTATTTGTTGATGGAAGAGCCAGAAACGGTTGCATTAAACATGCGATTAGAAAAATTAAAAAGAACGGCTACCTTTTATTAGATGATTCTCATAGAGAATTATACAATTTAGGAAAAGAATTATTAAAAAGGTATAAAAGTAAAAAATTGGGAGATGCTTCTGCTTGGTTGATTAAATAATATGAAATTCTTAATAATCGATATATATTATGATGGTTTTCTTAAAAAATTCTATAAATCTTTGGCGGGTATAGATCTTGGATACGAGGAAAATAAACACAGGATTATGCGGCAGTTATTTGGTACGGCTGACTATTATTCGAAAAACTTAAATTTAATAGGTAATATTTCCGAAGATATAATTTACAATGATAAAATCCTTCAAAATAAATGGGTAAAGGAACACGGCCAAGTTAGGTTTCTTGATTGGCTGGATGGCGCACATATTCCATTTACAAAAATTGGTTTCCACTCTCATTGGCAAAATGAAATTCTTGAACAGCAAATTCTAGATTATAAGCCGGATATAATATATTGCCAAAGTCTTTATGACCCCGGGTCTGTATTTCTTAACCGAGTGAAGAAAATAACAGGGGCATTTATCGTAGGGCAGGTAGCTTTTCAAGTGAATTTTGATAAAGAGTTACTTTTCGTCTATGACTTGATTTTAACCTCGTTTCCACATTTTGTACCTAGATTTAAGAGTATCGGTATTAATAGTGAATACTTTAGAATTGGATTTGAAACTTCTATTTTACCGAAACTTAAAGAGATGAAAAAACAATATCCGGTTACTTTCGTCGGTAGTTTTTCTCGACGTCATGATAACGAGTCTGTACTAGCCGTTGCCACCGATGTTTGGGGTCATGGTTTAGTACCAAAAACTTCTAAATATCATGGAGAAGCCTGGGGAATAGATATGTATAACATTCTTTATAATTCAAAAATAACTTTAAACCGACATATTTCTACGGCGGAAAACCACTCGAACAATATGCGTTTATATGAAGCTACGGGAGTGGGAACGATGTTGATTACCGATTATAAAGATGACCTTCACAAATTATTTGAAATTGGAAAAGAAGTGGAAACATATAAGACAAAGGAAGAGCTTATAAATAAAGTTAATTATTATCTAACTCATGATAAAGAACGAGAAAAAATTGCAAAGGCTGGACAAAAGCGGACCTTAAAGGACCATACTTATAAACATCGAATGGAAGAATTAGTAAAAATTTTAAATAAATATGTTTAATATATTCAAGAAACGATCTGATTACAAAATAATTAATTATTCAAATTTAGAAGAATTAAAGAAAATATATGATGACGTTTGGAAAGACGAACGTTTTCCTGAAAAACAGTGGAATAGAGTTGAAAAACAATTAAAGAACGTCGACGAAATTCCTGAATTTAGAGCAATCATTGAATGTATAAAAGCTACAGAATTGAAAAACCCATCAATTCTAGACGTAGGTTGTTCCAGTGGATACCTTTCCGAAGTCCTTAAAATAAAGAAAATTAGGGCAAAATATGAAGGGACAGACTATTCTCCAAGTTTTATCAATTTCGCCAGAAATAAATATCCAAAAGAAACATTTAGCGTAAATGATGCTACGAATCTAAAATACAAAGATAAAAATTTCGATATTGTGGTCTCTGCATGTTGTCTTTTACATATTATCAATTATAAAAAGGCTATTTCAGAGGCTGCCAGAGTTGCCAAAAAATATGTAATATTTCATCGTACTCCTGTTTACAGTATTCGGCCTACTACTTTTTTTACTAAAACTGCATATAATGCAGAAATGCTGGAGATCATTTTTAATGAAGACGAACTAGTTGATATTTTCAAAAAAAATAATTTATCGGTAGTTAAAATTAAAACTATAAGTAGTGAAGAAAATACAACAATAAAAAATTATTTGTGTCTTAAGGGAAAGTAATGCAACCAAAACATGTATTAGTTACCGGGGCAAGTGGTTTGATCGGATCCGAGGCTGTGCGATTTTTTGCAAATAAGAAATGGAAAACCACAGGAATTGACAATGATTCTCGTAAATATTTTTTTGGAAAATCCGCCAGTACTATTAAAAATAAACTATTACTTCAGAAAGAAATTTCGTCATATCAACATTTCAATGTAGACATAAGAGATAAAGTGACAATTGAAAAAATTTTCAAAAAAAATAAATTTGATCTGATTATCCATGCTGCAGCACAACCTTCCCATGATTGGGCTGCTAAGGAGCCCGAAGTAGATTTTTCTATTAATGCTGTTGGCACACATATTTTATTGGAAGCTGTCAGAAAATACACGTCAAAGGCCGTATTTATTTTTACTTCGACGAACAAGGTTTATGGTGATAACCCCAATAGACTGCCAGTCGAAGAGCTGGGAACCCGCTATGAAATACCAAGAAATCATAAATACTATAAAGGGATCGATGAAAATATGTCGATTGATCATTGTGTACATAGTATCTTTGGAGTTTCCAAAACGAGTGCAGATTTAATGGTCCAAGAATATGGAAAATATTTTGGTCTAAAAACAGGAGTATTTCGGGGAGGATGCTTAACTGGTCCAGCACATACCCCAACTCAACTTCATGGTTTTTTAGCTTATCTTGTCTATTCGGTTGTAAACGATATTCCTTATAAGATTTTTGGTTACAAGGGAAAACAAGTAAGGGACAACATTTATTCTTGGGATGTAATTAACGCTTTTTATCATTTTTATCAAAACCCAAAATCTGGGGCGGTATATAACCTTGGTGGAGGTAGGGATCGAAGCGTTTCTGTGCTCGAAGCAATAGGTAAGATTGAAAAAATATTGAATAAAAAAGCTCAAGTCCAATATGTGAATGAAAATAGGGTAGGAGATCATCTTTGGTATATTTCTAACATGACTAAGTTCAAGAGGGACTTTCCGAAATGGGAATACAAATATAGTCTCAATAAAATTCTGGGCGAGTTATGTAGTTTTGCTTTAAAAAGGACTAAGCCTTCTTAATTTTTTGGGCATCGCATTTAATTAGAAGTGACAACAAGAGAACTCTTAGATAATATGGTCCGACACTAAAGAGCTTAAACTTGGAGGACCCCATACTTTTTGTTCGTCCAATCCACTTAACCGGAATTTCTCCGATTTTATAGCCGTAAATTATTGGGTAGATACCTGTTTCCGCGTTAATAGAAAAGTTTGAAGAAGTAAGAGGAATGGAATCAAAAATTTCCTTTTTATAAAATTTAAAGTTATTTGTTAAATCTTTTTGGGTTATACCAAGCAAAATCCTACAAAGAAAATGAAAAGATCTATTTGCAAACTTTTTAGCAAATGGATAGCGAATTAAATCTCCACTGTGAAGATATCTAGACCCCACTAATCCGTCGTAGTTTGAAATAGAATCAAAGAAATGTTTTATGTCTGGCACATTTTTAATGAAATCGGCATCTAGAGTTAAAACGTGGCTAGCGCTTGGGCTAACATTTTTAAGTCCCTCTCTTATAGCAAGGCCAACTCCATGAGGAGGGATTCTATGAATTACCTTAATCTTACGAATTTTTTTTCTTAAATCGTTTGCAATGTTCCCAGTTTTATCTGTGCTTCCATCGTTTACGACAATTATTTCAAGAATTTTGTTGTCGTAGGAGGCAAGAAATGCCTTTACAAGTTTATTAATGTTTGCCTCTTCATTATGACAAGGAATTACAATTGAAAGTCTCATAATTTGTATTTTTGTGCAATTATTAACATTTGTCTACCCAAAATAGGATATAGAAATGGTAAATGTAGATAGATTTTAACCAAAAGAGGGTTTTTTGGAAGCCTGTCTTTGGTTGTGTTGGGGACAAACTTGGGGATTACTTTGAATATTTTAAATCCTGCCAATTCTAGACCTTCAACAACGCTTCGATCGCTAACGGCTAATAGGCGATCAAAATAATCCCAATAATCAGAAGTAGAAAATCGAATATTTGGGTTAAGAATAATAAATTTTCCGCCTGGTTTTAATATTCGCTTAACCTCTAAAAAAAGTTTAAAAACATCTTTTTTAGATGGTAAATGTTCCAAAAAACATCCGCAGAATGCTACGTCAATTGTGTTGGACATTTTCTTAGGCAGATTTAAAGCAGACATGTTAAGAACTTTAACATCATTATCCGCAAATTTTATTGTGGCAGGACTTACATCTACGGCGATCTTATTTTTTGCTTTAATATTATTAATAAATTCACAATATCCGGCTGCTAAGTCGATCACGATTGCATTTTTGGGTAGAAAGTTCTGAAGAAAGTCAGAACAAAGAACTTTCCAGAGCTCATTTTTTGAATCACGCTCCTGTTTTGAAAATCTTACTTCGTAGAGTTTCTCTGTTGTTTTATTTATATGTTGCTTTATCATATGATTATGGTTATTTCATGGTTAAAGAATCATAAGATTATACTATTTTCACTTTTCATTTTCGTCGTCAGTATTATTTTTATTAACCCTCTAAGAGAAGCTCCTATTGATGACGATTGGGCATACGTTTTAACTGTCAAAAATTACGTTGATACTGGTCACTATGTTCTTCATCCATGGGCGGCAGCTAATTTTCCTTTTCAAGTTGTGTGGGGATCAGTTTTTTCTAAAATTATTGGCTTTTCTTATTCATCTTTAAGAATTTCAACGTTGGTGTTAACTTTTTTCGGAATGGTAGGGTTATATTTATTCGCTCGAGAATTGAAAATTAATAGAAATGTTTCTGGGCTATTGGCTCTTCTACTTATTGCTTGTCCTTTATTTCTAAAATTTAGTTTAAGCTTCATGACCGATATTCCTTTTTTGTCACTTTTTGTTTTGTCCGCCTTTTTATATTGGAGGGCTTTTTCAAGAGACAGCTTATATTATGCTTTTGCTGCATCGTTGATTTGTGCCGCGGCTACGTTTACCCGGCAACTTGGCATCTCTTTGCTGGGGTCGGTTATTTTGTATGGTTTAGTATATTTTCGACAGAAAGTGAACATAAAATTCGTAATACTTGGACTAACTTTGCCGTGTATGGCTTTAGTTTGGCAGATTCAAGCAGCTTTTTTTAATCCAAATTGGGGAATGGAAATGGTAAAAGAAGCACAAAGACTTTATTTTGCTAATTATCAGGGAGTATTTGTCAATTTGCTCATTAGACCTGCGTATATTTTGATATATTTATCATTATTCTGTCTGCCATTTATATTCGTTTTAATTCGATATATACGAAATAAGTTAAATTTTAAAGTATTATTTTTGGTTTCAGCGTATGTAATTATTTCTTTGTTAGTAGGTAAATTAATCTGGAACACGACTTTTACTTTTCCATACATCCCTTGGGCTTTTGGGGATGTAGTTCCATGGGACCCACTACTATTAAAAGTTATTGTCACTTTCTGTTTATTATTTGCCGCTATTCTTTTTGGAGCATCTATTTTACCCGTGTCACAGAGGATTAAGAAAGATTTTTATTCCGGTGGCGGCACCGTGTTTGTCTTTTTGATATTTGGTTCGTTATTAATTTATACTTTGTTATTCTATAAATTGGGAGATGAATATCTGTTGATTTTCGTTCCGTTCATATTATTACTCTTTGGTTATTCTTTTCAAACTTATCTTAAGAATAAAAGGCTTTTTTTGCTGATATTTTGTTCCGCAATAGTTTCCATAGCCATTTCTACAGTAAGAGTCAAAAACGATTTAGTGCATGGTGAGGTTTACTGGAAAAGTTGTGAAACCCTTAGGATTAGCGGGATACCGATCAAGGATATTTCATGTAACTGGATGTGGATTTCATACTATTCATATCAAGCCTATATCGATGAGACAATTGGAGTTAAACATTCTAACCTGAATGATTTCTTCAAGCGTTGGTTACCGGAAAGAGAATTGTCGACCCAATATATTGTTACCTCGACGCCCCAGCTTGTAAAGGGAAAAACTACCGTTATTAGTGCAGAACCATACGGAATTTATATTTTAAAGCGTGAAAAATAGAATGAATATTATTGAACGATTATTTTTGTCTATCGAGACTTATACTGCTTTTAACGCAAATTTTTATTCTATTTTATTTAATCCATTTTTTATTACTAGAAAGCAACTGTTTTTAGCTTGTCAGGAATTCTCTAAAATCGTCTCCACTGAAGATACATTACTGGATGTGGGTTGTGGAACTAAACCTTATAGAAAACTATTTAGATGTAAAAAATACGTGGGAATAGACGTAAAAGGTGGTGGACTTCGTGATAAAACAAAAGTGGTCGATAAATATTTCGATGGGGTTAGGATACCGTATAAATCAAATAGTTTTGAAGTGGTTATTGCTACCGAGGTCCTGGAACATGCTTTATTTCCCGAAAAACTATTCAAAGAAATGACTAGGGTTTTAAAACCAAAAGGTAAATTGTTTGTTTCTATGCCTTTTGTTTGGCCAGAGCATGGAGTTCCGTATGATTTTCAAAGGTTTACATCCTTTAAACACAAGCTGCTTTTAGAAAAGAATAATTTACAAGTAATCTCGATAAAAAAAACTACAGGAGTATTTGGTACATGTGGTCAATTAATATCCGATTTCTTTTACGGTTTACTAGCTGAAAAGATATTCAGATTACACGTAAGTTACGGTATAAAATTTATGATTTTTAGACTATTCTGTTTTTTATTTTGTTTTCCGGTCCAATTGGTTTTTGAGCTACTTGACATGCTTAATAGGCGGAAGGGTATTACACTGGATTTTGTTATCATAGCACAGAAATGAGACGTAATTTTTGTACACTATTTGATGTTAATTATTTAACAAGGGGTTTATCCCTTTATAACTCATTGTCAAAGCATTGTAAAAAATTTCACATTTGGATTTTGTGCATGGATATCGAGACATATGACATTTTGAAAAGGATGGGATTAGAGCATGCCACTTTAATAAAACTTGAAGATTTCGAGGACAAAGATTTGTTAAATATTAAACCCACAAGAGCTCATGGGGAATATTGTTGGACGTGTACTCCATCCTTACCTCTTTATGTTTTTAAGTATTTTTCAGAAGTAAAAATGATTTCGTATCTGGACTCTGACCTATATTTTTATTCAACTCCAGAACCGATTTTTAAAGAAATCGGAAAAAATTCTATTATGATCATCCCCCACAGATTTTCTGTGAATCGAAAAGAAAAAGAAAAAAAGGCGGGAACTTTTAACGTTTCAATGTTAACTTTTCGATGTGATAAAAATGGATTAGCCTGTTTAATGTGGTGGAGAGAAAAGTGTATAGAGTGGTGTTTCAATAGACTTGAAAATAATAAATTGGGGGATCAATTCTATTTAAATGAATTTCCTAAACTTTTCAAAAAAGTTCACGTATTAAAATATTCCGGCGCAAATGTCGCGCCGTGGAATATTACACAGTATAAAGTTTCAAGTAATAGCAGTGCAATTTATGTTGATGGCGTACTCTTGGTTTTTTTTCATTTTCTAGGGCTGAAATTATATGATAAAAAATTTATGTTGCCGGCAACTTCCCCGTTAGGCTATGGAGATCATTCTTTATATAGAAAATTGATCTACGAAATTTATTTTAAAGAAATGTATAATCAGACGATCAACGTACGCAAAATTGATGCAAATTTTAGTAGTGGTTTTGCCAAAAGACCAAATAATTGGTTAAAGGAGACAATTGCAGATGCATATTTACAAATATATTCAAGATTATTTAAAACTTAAGGTAACGAACAAAGGTCGATTTTTGATAGATTGGAAAGACCGACGAGCCATTTTAATTGAGGATACTGAAACTACTTTATTCGATCGCCATTATATTTATCATCCGGCGTGGGCGGCGAGGATATTAGCTAAAACAAAACCAAAACTACACGTCGATATTTCCTCCACTTTGAATTTTTGTTCAGTTATCTCTGCATTTATTCCCTTAAAATTTTATGACTACCGTCCTGCAGATCTTAAATTGTCAAATTTTGAAACTGGCTGCGTAGACTTAATCTCGTTACCATTCAAGGATAATAGTATACTGTCCTTATCTTGTATGCACACTGTTGAACATATTGGCCTTGGTAGATATGGCGACAAAATAGATCCCGATGGCGATTTAAAAGCGATCAAAGAACTTAAACGAGTTCTAGCTATTGGGGGAACATTGCTTTTTGTGGTTCCGATTGGAAAACCTAAAGTTATATTTAATGCCCATAGAATTTATTGTCTGAAGCAAATAAAAGCATATTTTTCGGATTTAATACTAAAGGAATTTGTTTTGGTTCCTGATAAAATTAATGGAGAATACCCTCTAATTAATCCGTCCGAAAATTTTTGCAACCGTCAAAGTTATGGATGTGGTTGTTTTAAATTCGTTAAATCAAGATGAAATTTTTATCAAAAGATCCGCTGTATTTTATAACAATTTGTTATCTTAGTCTCCCCGTTTTAATTTTTGCAGGTGGTTGGTTAAAACCGTATATTTCTTTACTATTTGTTATTGTTCTGTTGGTTTCAATAATTTTAGTATTTGCGAGTTTCAAAGAAAAAAAACCTGAACGCAAATATCCGATTATTAAGTTAGTGCTAATTTTAGGAGTTATTTTTGTTTGGACGTTACTTTCGGGGTCGGGTGGAATATTTGGTCTTCAAAATTCTGACTATGTGGCCCATAATGGACGACTGTTTGATCTTATAAATTATAACTGGCCTGTCATTTACTCTAATGGGCAGACATTTGTTTATTATTTTGCGTACTATCTCCCCAATGCCTTACTTGGTAAATTGATAGGTTATCAGTTGGCATCACAACTTATGTTGTTATGGCTATATCTTGGAGTTTCAATGACTGTTTTTTGGGTTTTCCGAATATTAAAAGTTAAACCGTCATGGTTTATTGTTTTTTTGTTTATATTTTTTTCCGGGATGGATGCTTTGGGGTATATGCTAACCGGTCAGGGGTTTTTTATTGGGCGCGGAATAAAGGGTGGAAGAGACGGTATAGAATATTGGGCCCGCGGAGATGAATTTATAGGTTACAACTCAAATACTTTTCTATTGTATTGGTCGCCAAATCATGTTATTGGAGGATGGTTGGTTTCCGCGTTAGTTTTTTACGAAATGATTAATTTGAAACGAGTTACCAATATTTTATTTATCTGGACATTAAGTTTGTTGTGGTCGCCTTTTATTACAGTTGGATTATTGCCTTTCATGATATATAGTTTTTTTTCCAAGTTGAAAGAAAACTACAAGGAAATTCTGAACTTCCAAAATCTAATAGGAGGAGGGTTAATGGGTATAGTTTTTTCCGCTTTTTATTTAGCAGGATCTACACTAAAAAATCCAGGCAATTGGATTTGGAATATAGTAAACATTACTGATTTTTGGCCACATTTGGCGTTTTTCTATCTTTTGGAATTTTTAATATATGCACTAATAGTTATTGAAGCTTGGGACAAAATGACCAGAAACTTCCGTAGTTTTTTTGTAATTTCAATAGGTATATTATTGGTACTACCTATTTATTCCTATGGCCAGTATAACGATCTTATGCTGCGGGCTTCAATTCCGGCATTATTTTATTTGTTTTTAACCGTTGCGTCTTATTTTGTAATCAAAAAATTTTCTTTTAGGGAAGTAATTATAAAAAATACCGCATTAAAGCTTCTTTTTATATTGTTGGCGATTGGATCGTTTACGGCCATTGTGGAGATATCTAGAGCGATATATAACCCTCATAAACGAATGCCTATATTAAGCGCAGCTGATTATGGAATTTATTCCTATCAGTTTTTAGGGGATAAAGAAACCTTTTTCTTTAAATATCTGGCGAGATAATAGTTTATGTTCAGTAAATTAAAAAAATCACCGTCAATATCTTTAGTAATTCCCACATATAACGACTCAAAAAGTATCTACAAATTGTATAGGGACAGTGTTTCAATATTAAAAAAGATATCTACAAATTATGAGATTATTATTTCCGACGATTGTAGTCAGGATGATACGTTTGAAATCTTAAAGAACATAAAAAAACTAGATAAAAGAGTTAAAATATATAGAAATCTAAAAAATCTTGGTCATGGTCAAAATTTTAAAAAGCTATATTATTTCGCAACCAAGGATCTAATATTTCTTTTGCCTGGTAACGGTCAAATTAATCCAATCCAAATTTTAAAATTATTACCCCACACAAAAGAATACGATATGGTTATCGGCCTAAGACAAAAAGGACAAATGTCGACCATAAGAAAACTTCAAACAAAAATTTACAACCTGCTAATTAATTTATTGTACGGATTAAATTTAAAAGATGTGGATAGCATAAAATTAATAAGGAAGAGTTCTCTTAATAAGATAGAGTTGATATCTAAAAGTGCCTTTACGGAGGCCGAATTATGTTACAAATTTGTTAAAAATGGACGTAAGCTAGTTGAAGTTCCTATAACTAATATAATTGGACCAAGTCGAGGTGGTGGAAAGCTTAAAATAATATTGCCGACTGTTTTCGAGCTCTTCTATTTAAGATTTAAAATTTAAATATGATTATTACTAAAATATCCGGTGGGTTGGGAAATCAGATGTTTCAATATGCTGCCGGGAGGGCAGTTTCTTTAAGAGAAAATACCTCACTAAAATTAGATATTTCCGGTTATTCCGATGATAAGTTTGGTCGCCATTACTCTCTTGATGTTTTTAACATCAAAGTCACTTTGGCTACTCCATTAGATTGTTTAATTAGCCGATTGTTTAAAACCTATTTGGATGGCTATTGGCAAAGTGAAAAGTATTTTATTGAGTATTCTGACCAGATAAGACAGGATTTTAAACTAAAACCTCGTCCGGATAAAAACGTAACTGAATATTTGAAAAAAATTAAAAAAACCAACTCGGTAGCTATTCATGTACGACGCGGTGATTATGTCAGTATTGCACGAATAGGCCAGAGTGTTGGTATTTGCGGCGTAAAATATTATCAAAGGGCAATTAGATTGATTACTAAAAAGGTTAAAGATCCCACCTTTTTTGTTTTTTCAGAAGCAGACGGTCTGGATTGGGCAAAACAAAACTTAAAATTTGAAAGTCCTTGTGTTTTGGTTAAATCAAGTAAAGACTATGAAGATCTGCGGTTAATGAGTGCATGTCAACATAATATTGTTGCTAACAGTTCCTTTAGTTGGTGGGGGGCTTGGTTAAATGAAAACCCAAAAAAAATAGTTATTGTTCCGAACCCATGGTTTGACCATAAAAAGACAGAAATTGTGCCAACCAGTTGGACAAAAATATCTAAAGATTAGGATTTATTCAAGAGAAAAATGCCAAAGACAATTACTCCGGCGGCGAGGGCTTTAATGGGGGTTAAGGGTTCTTTTAAAAATACGGCGCCGATTAAAAGGATTACAACGGCCATATAGGCAACCAGGGCAGGGTAAGCTTTAGTGACATCAACACTGGACAAAAGTTTCAAGTATAGAATAGAGCTTGTCCCGTATAGAAAAAAACCAAGGATTATTTGCCAATTGGTTAAAAGCGAAAGATTTAAGCCTTTTGTTATATTCATTCCCGCCTTGAGGAGAGAATTTCCAACGACCGCCGTTGTACCGGAAAGAAAAAACAAGATAATATTTTCAAGAGAGCTAAACATTAAGTGTAGTTTAGCAAGGGAACAATTCTTTTTCAACCTCCCGTATTATTTGGTGCATAATGTGTAGTTGAAATTCTTGAATTTCGGCAGTATTTGTTCCCCTACGTGGAAAATCTATGTATTCTATTTCAAGTTCTTTTGCCTGATTCTGTGCTTTAATGCAATTAATTGATTTACCGGACGTTGATATGGTTATCAGGAGATCGTTATATTTCCCAAGTGCTTTAATCTGTCGGGCAAACACGTTTTCAAAACCGTCTTTAAAGTCATTAGACCATGCGGTTAAAATAGAAGAATTACCCGTAAGTGCAATGGCGGGGAGGGGTGGTCTTTCTTTATTTTCAAAACTACATACGAATTCAGCAGCCATATGCATAGACATTGAGGCAGACCCACCATTACCACAAATTAACAATTTTCCTCCGCTTTTAAAACACATAATTATTTGTTTAGAGATTTTCAACATAAGCTATTATAATATAGAATGGAAATATGATGAAAATTGGACTGATAGCGGTTTTTTTTGCCCAGTTGGCGTGGATTACCTTTTTGCCCGTATTTCAAACTCCTGATGAACAGGCTCATTTTGGACAGGTTAATGTGGTGGCCGTAACAGGTCAAGATTACATTCCCCCAAGTAATTTAAGTAAAGAAATATACATAGCAGAAGATATTCTGGGAACTTTGCGAAATAGCAGAGGAGATAATAAATATACTTACCACCCGGAATTTAATATTGAATATTCTAATAATCTTTATGGCTTTAAGGAAAAAGAAATAATATCTTTTCCAAAATCTTTTAGAACAGATTTTTTGATTAACGAATCTACAGCATACCCGCCGTTGTATTATCGTTTGGGAAGTTTTTTTAATATTGGAACTTTTTTTGACCGGGTTTTTGCGGTCAGGTTATTAACGGGACTGATTGGAATTTTAACTTTTGTGGTTGTTTATTTAGTCGGGAAAATTTTATACAAAGAACCCCTTAAACAGATTTCTTTGGCTCTTATAACTTCTTTTGCCCCCATGTTTATGTTTGTAAATTCGGGAGTAACCAGCGACAGTCTTTTTAATCTGATTTTCTCCGTGTTTTTATTGTTATGCCTGCTTTTAATAAAAAACGGTCTTAATCTTAAAGTACTTATTGGGGTCGGAATTATATTTATTTTGGGAATAAACACAAAGCCACAAGCAAACATAATGGCTTTTATTTTTGTTCCTCTTTTGACCTTTCTTTTTCTACAGACCAAGAAAAAACTTTATTTTTTACCGGTAATTATTGCCGCAGTCATTTTATTTTTTGGAGAAATAATTAGGAGAATTATTGGTGGAATTTCAATTTTTCCGGAAAGTTCCTCGGTTAAGTTTTCCCCGGGGGCTATTATGGAACATTTTCAATTTACTTTAAATCATACCTATCGTGAGGTTTTGCCATGGTATTGGGGAGTTTTCAGGTGGTTGTCTTTGGGTTTGCCTCCGGTTTTGCGCCAGATTACCAATGTGTTGACAATAGTTTCTTTTGTGGGATTTTTTGTAAGTTTATATAAAAAATCATTTAAAGAATTAACTCCTAAAGTTTTTATGTTTTTTGCCTTAATAGTTTACTTTTTGGCGATCACCGCTTTTGATTTTGGATTTCGCCAATCCCACGGATTTTCTTTTGGAATCCAAGGGAGGTATTTTTTCCCTGTAGCAGTTGTAGTTTCTATGATTATTATTGACGGCTTAAGTTTTCTTTTGCCGTTTTTAAGTATTGGCGTTATCGTGTTTAACACCACCACTTTTTTTCACCTAATGTTTACTTACTATGCCAAAGATTGGCCAACATTTTTCATTCAAGCCAGCCAATATAAACCTTTGTGGTTGAAATACCCTGTTAACGTGGTAATATTGTTTGGATTTTTATTATCTGCCATTTTAATGATTTTGAAACTTTTTAAAACCTATGTTAAAAAAACCGATTAATCTTTTAAGAAATATCGGTTTTTTGGTGATTATTTTTTCAATTTTGCGGACGATTCTTCTTCGGTTTTTTGTAGAATTTACCTTTCCCTTTTTTCCGGCATCTAATTCCATTAATTATTCTATGCTTGATGACATTTATCGTGGCAGTTTCCCTCCGGCTTTATGGGGTTGGGGGAATTTTGATGGAAATCACTATATCGGTATCGCTATGAGGGGTTATGGTGGTTTTGAACACCCCTTTTTTCCTCTTTATCCTCAACTTATTAAATTGGTAGCCGATTTTGGTTTTCTGCCATTAATTGCTGCACAGCTTATTTCCTTTTTGGCAAAATTACTGTTTTTATTGGTGGTTATAAAATTACTTAAGATTGATAAAAAAAGTAATTTGGTTTTTCTTTTTGCTGCCGTCATTATTTTTTTTCCAACATCTTTTTATTATTCTGCCGCTTACAATGATTCTCTCTTTTTGTTGTTGGCAACTATTTCAATATTTTTTGCCCGAAAAAAACGTTGGATTATTTCCTGTGTGGCTGCGGCTTTTGCCACCCTCACGCGTTTAAATGGTTTGGTGCTTGTTCCCTTTATTCTTTGTGAATATCTTTTTGACACCGATACCGATGGTTGGGATTTATCTTCCTGGTTCAAAAATATTCACCGGAGAATTTTTAGTTATCATTTTTTTAGTTCAAAAATATATGCTGTTCTCTTATCCCCGCTCGCTTTTCTCGGATACCTTTTTTATATTCAAAATAATTATGGTTCCTGGACCTTAATGTTTACCAATATGAGTCTTTGGGGTCAGGAGAAAATGATTTTTCCTCT
>CAYHYP010000007.1:14892-16045 GCA_964360925.1 uncultured Gammaproteobacteria bacterium
AATTATTTATCCCAGTTTTAATGCCACATATTTAACAGCCATTTTGGAAATCCTTTCGGTTTTTCTTTATATTTTTCTGTTAGTAAAATTTTACCGGCGGATCAGAGTTGGCTATTGGCTTTTTATGGCTCTTTCAATATTATTACCGGGGCTGACAGGCACTTTCCAGGGAATGCCCAGGTATGGGTTACATCTTTATCCATTTTTTCTTATGTTAACAATGTTGATTTATAAATGGCCATTAAAATACAAGTTTTTATATTTCTTAATATCTATCTCATTATTGTTGTTATTTACTCTAATGTTTGTTCATGGTTATTTTATTGCTTAAATAATGAAAAAACTTTCTTCTTTATCCATATTTTTCCCGGCATTAAATGACAGTAAAATTCTGCCATATCTTATTAGCCGCGCTTATAAAGTTGCCGGAGAAGTTGCGGATGAATATGAGGTTATCGTAATTAATGACGGTTCAACTGATGATACTTTAGAAGTTTTGGAAATGTTAAAAATACATTATCCGGATTTACGGATAATTTCTCATAAATCTAATTTGGGCTATGGTGCGGCTTTACGGGAAGGATTTGAAGAGTCCAAAATGAAGTATGTATTTTATACTGACGGAGACGGTCAATATGATCCTTTGGAACTTACTAAATTGGTAAGCCGTATGACAGTGGGAGTAGATGTTGTTAACGGTAAACAAATGTGCCGATCAGATAGTTGGGTGCGCAAACTTGTTGGTACATTTTACAATCTTTTTCTTCATTTGATTTTTCAACTGCCAATAGAAGATGTTGATTGCGATTTTCGTTTGTGTCGCAGATCAGTTCTTAAAAATATCCATTTAACTTCCTCGTCGGGGGCGATTTGTTTGGAGATGGTTTATAAGCTGGCCACGAATGGAGCTAATTTTGCCGAAGTAGAAGTCAGCCATTACCCGCGTCCATATGGTTTGTCCGAGTATTTTAAGGCTAAAAACATTGCTCAAACAGTCAAACAATTGTGGCAACTTTATTGGGATCTTCATAAATAACTGCTACAATAAATATGATGATTTCTATTATTACTGCTGTTTATAACGAGGAGAAAATTGTTGCGGGTTTTGTAAAAAACGCTGTAGACTTTTTACGGAGAAAAAAGCTAGACGGGG
>CAYHYP010000008.1:0-13735 GCA_964360925.1 uncultured Gammaproteobacteria bacterium
ATTACTAGCAATTCCGACTTCATGGGGTCGAGTTGCAGACCCCAATCTGAACTGAGGCGAAATTTCAGAGATTTGCTTGCCGTTACCGGCTTGCGGCTCGTTGTTATTCGCCATTGTAGGGTGTGTGTTGCCCAAGACATAAGCACCGTGCTGACCTGACGTCATCCTCGCCTTCCTCCCCCGTTTTGCGGAGGCAGTTCTCTTTGACAATTTAACAAAGAGTGAGGGTTGCGCTCGTTAACCCACTAAAGGGTACTCCTCACGGAACGAGCTGAAGACGGCCATGCAGCAGCTTTGTAGCACTCTCTAGGATCACACGTTTCCGTGCGCTTGCAGCTACATGTCGAGCCTTGGTGAGGTGTTTCGCTTTGAATCGAATTGAACCACACGCTCCACTGCTTGTGCGGGTCCCCGTCAATTCCTTTGAGTTTTAAGCTTGCGCTCGTACTCCCCAGGCGGGATGCTTAACGCGTTAGCTTACGACTATCCCGATAAATCGAGATGATCTAGCACCCATGCGTTTACGGCTAGGAATACGCAGGTCTCTAATCTGCTTCTCTCCCCTAGCTTTCGAGTCTCAGTGTCAACTGTCTCCTAGCAACCTGCCTTCGCCATTGGTGTTCCTTCTAATATCAACGCATTTCACTGCTCCACTAGAAGTTCCAGTTGCCCCGAAGAAGTTCCAGTTTGCCCATCTCTCACCCAATGTTGAAGTTGAGCCCCAACCTTTAAGGTGAGATGCGGTAAACCACCTACACGTCGCTTTACGCCCAATGAATCCGGATAACGCTTGCCGCCTACGTATTACCGAGACTTCTGGCACGTAGTTAGTAGCGGCTTATTCTATTGGTACGGTCAAACCCGCCAAAGGCGGGTCTTCTTCCCAATCAAAAGGAGTTTACAACCCGAGGGCCTTCATCCTCCACGCGGCGTCGCGCGGTCAGGCTTTCGCCCATTGCCGACGATTCCCAGTTGCTGCCATCCGTAGATGTAAGGGCCGTTCTCAGTCCCATTGTGGGGGGTCATGCTCTCACACCCCCTACCCGTCATTGCCTTGGTAGGCTATTACCCCACCAACTAGCTGATAGGCCGCAGGCCACTCCTCTTGCGAATTGTTACATTCTTTACTCTTACGAGAACTATACAGTATTAGCCCCACTTTCGCGGGGGTATCCTATACAAGAGGGTATGTTCCCACGTGTTACTCACCCGTCCACCACTGTCCTTGCGGACCGTTCGATTTGCATGCTTAAGGCACGCCGCCAGCGTTCATCCTGAACCAGGATCAAATTCTCAAAAAAATTGACTCCTACCACTTTTTAAAACCAAAAATAAGAATGGTTTTTATCCTAAAAACCAAAACTTTTTTAATTAATTAGTAGAAGAATTAAATTTTCAATGTGCTAGAAACAAAAACTAAAAAATCCCGCTGAGCGGGATTATCCAGTACGATATTCCACTCGCTTAAATTAGTTTGTTCATTTCTTTTTTTATTATACTTAATTTGGAGGCGAAGTCAACAGGTGGTATTCTTTTCCCCAAGCAGAAACCTCATAAGATTCGAGTTTTTGATTTGCCTGAATCGGTAACATAATAATCTTGAAATCAACCTTATCCGACGGACTTAATAAATCATTTTTAAAGTCAGCTCTGCCAAAAACAAAAACCCTTCCGGAAATATCTTTCCCCCAAGCATAAACAGTAATATCAGATATTAAATTATTAAATATATTAACAACTTTTCCGGAAACCGTATAATATTCAACTTTTTGTGCAGAACCAGAAGCCTCTTCGGATTGAACTTCGGCAAACTTCATTTCCATTGACCGGCTGGCTATTTTAAGGGGCAAAAACTTAGCTGAATCAGTACTTGATACGACGTTAAAAACTATCTCTATTCGCTCGGATGGAGGCGGGCTATCTACGGTTACATCGTATAGTACTTTCTCTCTTGGTGGTACTTCCTTAAAATCAAAGCCCGTAGAAAATTTAGCAATTTTTTGAGCAATCATATTTTGTTTGGCATCGTAAAATCGAACTAATGGATCAACAGAATCAATGTAACTGTCTCCAATATTTGTAGCCTCACCAATAATTCTTACTCCTGTCATTTTTTCTTTATCAAATATGGCTGCGAGATTTGCAGAAACAACACCAAGTCTGGGGGAAACAAGAGATTTATTTTTTTGCCCACTTATGGAAGCTTGTGATAAAACTAATTCTCCGTTGGGTCCGATCATCGGCAGTACCACTTCCGGAAGTCTGGTGGAAGACACTTCCTTTTTTCTGTTGAAATTAATGAAAATATAGCCACCGAGAAGCGATAACAACACTATCCCAAAAAACGCAGGTATCAAATAAATCTTTAATTTTTGAAGTTTATCCTTCACTTATTTAGCGGCAGCAAGTTGGGCTTCGATTGCTGCCTTAAATTGTTCATAAGGTTGAGCCCCAATCATTGGTGTTTTTCCTACAGCTGTACTTGGAGTACTTTGGAATCCTACTCTAGTTGCTTCAGCGATATCAGCTTCAACCTGTGCGTTATATTTTTTGGCATCAAGACATTTATTAAATTGATCACCATTAAGACTTAAATCTACAGCAAATTTCTTTAAATTATCTACCGCAAAAGCTCCTTGATTTTCTCCTTTTTGACTGTTAAAGAGCTTATCGTGATATTCCCAAAATTTATTTTGTTCTTTTGCACAAAGAGCGGCATTTGCGGCATCTTTAGATTCCTGACCCAAAAAGGCGAGATTCTTAAAAACAAATTTTACTTTACCTGTATCAACATATTCTTTAATTATTTTAGTTTCAACATCCGTATAAAATTTTTCACAGAAAGGACATTGAAAGTCTGAAAAATTAACTACTGTTACTTTTGCATTTGGATCTCCCAATACGGGGTCTGCGGCAGTAACTTTGACATCAACACTCGTAGGAGCTTGTGGCTGTTGTGGTTGTGTTGGAGCCCCCGAAGGAATTGCGGCCGTATTAACTCCACTAACTTTACCTTCAAGATATTGAATTTTTACAAACATCCCCCCAAGAGCTCCGCCAATGACAAAGATTAAAACAGCGACAATTATAAACGGGACAATTTCTTTTGTTAACTTCATTGCCAGCCATTTTTCCAAGAAGAACTCATCTTGTCAAGAAGCAAATTTTTTGAAACAAATTCCCGCAGCACCAACTAAAGGTAAAAAGAGTAAAACTAAATTTTCCGATCCGGTCTCCGGGATGGTAGTGTAAGTTCCTTCTGTTAATAAATTTGTTGAAGGTTCGTCTACAATTGTAGTAGTAGTCGTAGTTTTAACAACTTGTGGTTTATAAAATCTTTCTTTGATTTTTTGGCCGATAAAAAACGATGCCCCGACAAAAATAAGAAGAATAATTACCGCCCCAAGAATCGTTGCCAAAACGTTTGATCTGTTTTCCATATCGAATACTATAACGTATACCTATTAGTTTGTCAAACTTTTAGAGCGTATCGCAGAGCTTGTGCAATTGAAAGACCAACTCTAATCCCAGTACTGCTTTCACCCCCGGATGCAACTTCTATTTCGGTAATATCTTTCAAAACCGCCCCTTTTTTATTTAACAAATCCTCAATCATTGGTAAAACTACCTGGGATTTCCATATCCCTGATTCATTTGTAATTTCTAAATCGTCTAATTTTACCGTCGTTTGTTTATTCGATGTTGTATCAAGATATAGTTTCATAAGTGATTTTTCTTTTATTAGCCGAAATAATTTCAATATTTATCTCCCATCTTTTTTTAGGTAAAATCTTTTTAATTTTTTCCGGCCATTCAATTAAAACTACGCTTGTTTTGTCATTTATAATTTCTTCAATCCCAATTGCGTACGCCTCTTTATAACTTGTCAACCTATATAAATCTATATGCCAAAAATTATCGTAACGACGGGCAATAATAAAAGTTGGGCTGTTTATTCTTTTTTTTATTTTTAAACCCTTAGCCACCCCTTGAATAAATGTTGTTTTCCCCGCCCCCAATTCACCACGTAAACAGACTACGACCCCTTTTGTAAACCTTTTAGATAATTTTTCTCCTAATTTTTTTGTTTCCAAAGCACTTTTAGTTGTTAGTGTCATATTTCCGATTTTACATCTACCCAAGTAAAATTCCTAAAAGACCACTCCAAAAGCTGGTTGCTATCTTCAAAACGGTCATTACTTTTTAAAACTACGGAAATTAAACGGTGACCATTCCGTGTCACCGACGCCACCAAACATTCTCCGGCCTCGTTGGTAAAACCGGTTTTTACACCATCAGCCCCTGAAAAATAATCAAGAAATTTATTAACATTCTTCATTTCGTAAAATCTTTTCCCGGTAATATCCGTTAGAGTAATCCCATAAGTAGCTACGATTTTAGAAATTAATTTATTCCTTAAAGCTACCGTCGTTAAAAAAGCGATATCCTTGGCCGAAGAATAGTGATTAAGCGAATCCAAACCACTGGGGTTTTCAAAATGAGTATTTTTCATTCCCAAAATATTTGCCTTGTTATTCATTGCGTAAATAAAGTTTTCAATACCACCAGGATAGTTGTCTGCAATAGTATAAGCGGCATCGTTTCCCGATGGAACTAATAAACCGTAAAGCAAATTATGAACACTTACGATATCCCCCACCTGCAAACCCATTTCTGATTCTCCCGGTTCCGGAGAAAGACGTTTAACAGTCAAAAGATCGCTAACCTGATAATAATCCAAAGCAACTAAGGCTGTCATTAATTTGGTTATTGATGCCGGTTTAAGTTTTTCATCGGGATTTCTGGCAAAAAGCTCGGTTCCGGAATCTAAATCAAGGATAATAAATGACTCTGCTGAAACAATTGGAAAATCTTCAATGCCGGTTTTTTTAGGATAAAGACTGTTTGGAAAGACATCTATACTACTTTCTCGCTCCAGAGAAACTTTAGGAGTAGGCAATGATTGGCTACCATTAATTAATAAAACTACGAAAATAACCAGAACCACGATCAACCGAAACCAGTGTTTGCCCAAAAAGTCTCCAACCCTTTTCTTTTTTGAAATTATTTTCTTTTTAGCCACAGAATTATTTTTCAGAGTTTTAAATCAATTCTTTCCATATCTCTTGGAAACATTGATGCTTCCCGAATATTTGATAAACCCAATATAAACATTGTTATTCTTTCTGCACCAAAAGCAAATCCGCCCAACGGTGGCATACCATAACGAAATGCTTGTAAATACAATTCAATTTTTTCAGGATTAATTTTCCATTCGTTTACATGTTCCATTAACATTTTATATTCATTTATTCTGCGACCTCCGGTAAGCCATTCTCTCCCTCTTCCTAATAAATCAAAACCCTGATTAAATTCAGGATTTTCATCATCCGGATATGTATAAAACGGTCTATATTTTGTCATATAATGCGAGATAAAAACTAATTCGGATCCGTGTTTCTCTTTTGACCACTTGCAAATTTCTCTTTCATCTTCAGGGGCTAAATCTTTTTCTTTACGACAATCTCGTCCTGTTCGTTCAAAAATAATTTGTTGGGCTTCTCTCATTTTTAATGTAGGTATTTTTTCACTAGATTCCGGAATGGTAGTTTCATACATTTCCAACTCCGCTGCGCATTTATTCTTTACTTCTGTCATAATAAATTTAATAACATACTCCGCCATGTCTTTTACTTCCAACCACGAATCAATAAATCCCAATTCAGCATCAAGACTGACAAATTCCGTGATATGTGTTGTGGTTACGCTGAGCTCTGCACGAAAAACTTTGTTTACGCTAAAAACTCTTTCAAAAGCACTTACCAATAATGATTTATAAAGTTGAGGACTTTGAGAAAGATAAGCTTCGTGCTCAAAATATTTTACTTTAAACACCTCCGACCCTCCTTCCGGTACCGCAGGAATTATTGAGGGTGATTGAAATTCCAAGAAATTTTTGGTCTGTAAGGCGCGACGGAAACTGTCTATTACTACTTCTTCAACTTTAAATATTGCCCTTACTTTAGGATGTCTTAATGTTAATCCGCGATTATCTAAAAGAGTGGGAAGTTCTGCATCCAAATTCGGTTTCCCCATATCAAATGGATAAACTTCTGATTTAGCTAAAACTATAATCTTTTTCGCTTCAAGTTCTATTTCTCCGGTGAAAAGTTTTGAATTTACAAGTTTTTCCGGACGAGCTTTTATCAAACCTTCAATTTCTACGCAATCACCGATCCCAACATTTTCATTTGTAATAACCTGAATTAATCCACTGTAATCAGAAACATCCAGAAAAATTATTTTTCCGTGGTCGCGACGTATTAACACGCGGCCTTTAACAGCTACTATTTCCCCGACTTTATTTATAGTGTCCTTAATTAAAGTTCTTTCCATAACTAATTTATAGTTTACCTTATAATATCCTTAATTTTAAGTTGCAGTTTATTGCCACCATTGTAAGTGTCTAAAGCCAAGGAATAAGCAAAAGAAATTTTATCGCCTGTTCTTATCTTTAAAAAAAGTTCTCCCTGATTAAACGCAATAGCCCCAAAACTAGATCCTGAAACAAGTTCAGGATGACAGGTAAATTTCAGATGTTTACCATCAGTACCCACTGTTCGTATTGAGTCTACGATGGCTTCGGCACTAAAAACCGGTTCCGGGTTACCGTTTCCGTATGGTTCTAATTTTGAAATCTGGTTATATAAATCCATATTAATTTGTTTTAAATCCAAAGACATATCAATCTTTAATTTTTTCTCCAGCATTTCATCAGTTATCATTTTATTGGCATATTCCAAAATTTGAAGTTTAAATTTCGTAATGTTGGAAGTTTCTATGGAAAAACCCGCCGCCATCGGGTGACCACCGGCATTAATTAACAAATTATCCGACTTTCTGATCGCTTCAATTATGTTAAATCCGGAGATAGATCTGGCTGAAGCCTTACTCACCGTTTCTCCTTTGGCAATGACTATGGCAGGTAAATAATATTGCTCAACAAGCTTTCCGGCAATAAGTCCAATCACTCCTTGATGATATGAATCATGAACAGTGACAATTATTTTCCCGTCAATTTTAGTTTGGCCTTTCGCATGCAATGTCATTTCAGAAGTCATGGTTTGACGATCCTCGTTAGTAGAATTTAAAGATTGTGCCAATTCTTTAGCTCTTTCTTTATTATGAGTACAAAGAAGACGTAAAGCGGTTAAGGCACTTTCAATTCGTCCTGAAGCATTAAGACGCGGACCAACCATAAAACCAATTTCGTAGACTCCAACTTTTTCTATTCCTGCCGTTTCAAAAATAGATTTTAATCCCACCCTTTTAGTTTTGTTTAAACTTTCCAATCCAAATTTAACAATGGAACGGTTTATTCCTACCAATGGCATCATATCCGTCACCGTTGCAATTGCCGCCAGTTCAATTGTGTCATGCTGAACTTGTTTCAGCATCTCTCTTGCGAAAAAATAGGCAATGCCGGAAGCACATAATTTTGTGGTGTGAACAATAGCGTAAGCTTTGGGCAATTTTTTAGGTTTTTCGTGATGATCTAAAATAATCACATCTATCCCTTTTTTATTGGCATAATCAACGACCTCGTGAGCAACTATTCCATTATCCACGGTGATTATTAATCTTGCATCTAAATCTTTAATCCCCTCTACTGACAAACCATACCCCTCCTTTTCCCTTGATGGGATAAACGGCATTACTTTTGCCCCCAAACCATGAAGTGCCTCCCATATTATGGCTGTCCCACAAATACCATCGGCATCATAATCTCCGTACACAATAATTGGTTCACTATTTTTAATAGCCTTTTTTATTCTGATAATGGCTTTTGTAGAAGACAATTTAAATTCCGGAAATTTGGGATTAAGAAATTCTTTTTTATCCGTAATTTTACGATTTTTCAAAAGAATATCTATAATATCAGTACCTTTTCCTAAAATATTCCACTTCATGTTAGAATCATATCATAATGAAAAACCTTCCAAATCAAGTCAAAATATTTATTGAGACGGTGCAAAAATCCGGTTTTGGGTGTTATGTCGTGGGCGGATGTGTTCGGGATTTAATTTTGGAACGGGAAAATCATGATTGGGATTTCACCACGAATGCTACGCCGGAACAAATTCAAAAGATGTTTCCGGACAGCTTTTATAATAATTCCTTCGGAACTGTAGGAGTAAAAGTTGAAAATGATATTTTTGAGATAACTCCGTATAGGACGGAAGGAAAGTATTCCGACTTACGCCATCCTGACACGGTCGTCTGGGCAAAAACCTTAAACGAAGACCTTGCTCGTCGCGATTTTACCATCAATGCGATGGCTACTAATGACGAAAAAATCATTGATTTATTTAACAGTCAAGAGGATTTAAAAAACAAAGTTATCCGTTGTGTTGGAAATGCCAGTGATCGTTTTAATGAAGACGCCTTGCGAATGTTACGAGCCATCCGCTTTGCCACTCAATTGGGTTTTACTATTGAAGAAAAAACTTTTGATGCTATCAAAAATAATGCCTCATCAATCACTAATATTAGTGGTGAAAGAATTCGGGACGAATTAGTGAAGATTTTTAAAAGTGATTATCCTGCAGACGGGGTAACTCTATTACATAGCAGCGGTTTATTAGATTTAATCTTACCGGAATTGACAAAAGGTTATGGAATGAAACAACCGGGGCACCATATTTATGATGTTTTTACTCATAGCGTTCAAGCTTTACGGCATTGTAAAAATGAAAATTGGGTTGTCCGCTTTGCCACCCTTATCCATGATATAGGGAAGCCGGCAACATACTTGGAAAGAGAAGATAAACCAACTTTTTATAATCATGAAGTGGCAGGTTCAAGAATTGTCAAAGATATTGCCGGCAAATTACACTTTTCTAAAGAAGACCGGGATAAATTATTTATGCTGGTTCGCTGGCACATGTTTACTGTCAGTGAATTTTTAACTGATGCCGCTATCCGCAGATTCATCAAAAGAGTGGGGCCGGAAAATACCGAGGATATGTTGGATTTACGTATTGCCGATCGTCTTGGCAGTGGTTCCAAAGAAACCAGCTGGAGACTGGAAGAGTTTAAAGAAAGAATAATTGACGTCCAAAAACACACCCCGTCGGTGAATGATTTGGTTGTTGACGGCAACGACATTATGCAAATTCTTGGCATTTCCCCGGGACCAAAAATTGACGAAATTCTCAAAAAACTTTTTGAAGAAATTCTGGAAGATCCAACAAAAAACACCCGGGAATATTTAGTTGAAAAAATTAAACGGTCTTCCTATATTTTTCCTCCCACACAACCAGAAGTGGGGCGGCGTTGAAGATGGAAGAATAAGTGCCGGAAAAGACACCGATAAATAAAGCCACTACAAACCAACGGATAGATTCTCCTCCAAAAATAATCAAGGATAAAAGAGTAAATAAAACAGTAAGAGAAGTCATAATAGAACGTCTTAAAGTCTGTAAAATAGACTCATTTGCAACATCGGAAAAGGAAATTTTAGGAGACATACGGGAAAGATTTTCTCTAATCCTGTCAAAAACCACGATGGTATCATGGACACTAAATCCAATAACCGTCAAAAGTGCTGTCACAAATAACGAATCAATTTCCACGTTCATAAAATGCCCAAGTAAAGAAAATACCCCCACCACCACTAATACATCGTGTAATAAGGCTATAACTGCCGATACTCCAAATTTCCAGGAAGAATAAGGTTTTGGAATTGTTCTAAACGCGTAAGCTATGTAACAAACAATCGCAAGAACTGCTATTCCCACCGATTTAACAGCGTTTATCGTTGTTTCTTTTCCAATAATTGGTCCCACTGTTTCTGAAGAAACGATCTCCCCTGCAGTATTTTTTTCAACTCTTGTCCCTCCTGTAAAATCAATAGAAAGTTTTAAACCAAAAAAAGTTAACGAAATAATTCCGGGAAGAATCACCAAAAGTGATATTCCAAAAAACAACCACTTATATTTCATTAAATTAATCATTTTAATAATTTTAACAACTGCCTTGTAACAGTGGTCGCCGTAAAAAGAGAAACCAATATTCCAATAGCCAATGTTACGGCAAAACCACGTACCGGGCCTGTTCCAAACCAATAAAGTATGGCACAAATTATAAGGGAATTGGCATTGGAATCTTTAATTGAAGGAAGCGCACGATGAAACCCCAGTTCAATAGCTTCCAGGCGTTTTCTTCCCCATTTAATTTCTTCTTTCATTCTTTCAAAAATAAGAATATTTGCATCAACCGCCATACCAATAGAGAGAATAAACCCGGCAATCCCGGCCAAGGTTAAAGTTACGGGGATTAATTTAAAAATTGCCAATGTTAACAACGCATATATTAATAACGCTATATCTGCCAGTAGACCTATTACTCCATAATTTATAACCATAAATAAAGCCACAACCCCCAGACCAATAACTCCCGCAAGAATACTTTTATTGATTGACTCTTGTCCAAGAGTTGCTCCAATCGTCCGCTGCTCAATTACTTTTACAGGCGCGGGGAGGGCTCCGGAATTTAAAAGCATCGCCATCTCTTTAGTTTGAGCCACCGTAAACCCTCCGGAAATTACCGTCCGGCCATCGGAAATGACACTCATCACTGTTGGTGCCAGAAGAATCTGATTATCTAAAAGAATTGCAATTTTTTTGTTTAAATTTTTCTTTGTAATTTCTTCCCATTTTTTGGCTCCCTCATCACTAAATGTTAAAGAAATGATTGGCTCCCCTTTATTTTGATCAAAATCAGCTCGTGCTTTTCGCAGATCCTTACCGGTTAAATTTGTAGCTGCCGATTCGGTGGCAGATATCAATTCACTAAACGAAAGCATAGCTGTTTGCCCAATTAAATTTAACGCTTGGGTAACATCAGATACTCCTGCCAATTCCACTATAATACGGTAATCTCCTCCGGCTTTTGAAGTTTGAATTACCGGCTCCGAAACACCGTAAAGATTAACTCTCCGTTCAATAATTCCTTTCAAAGAGTCCAATGCTTGTGTCCGGTCAACCTGATTAATTGCAGACATGTCCGCCTGTAAAACAAGTTTTGTCCCCCCGGCTAAATCTAATCCCTTTTTGATATCCAGGCTTCTACCAAAAATTCTCGCACCTGAAAAATCCACAAAAATCGCTCCCAAAGTCAATAAAATCACCGCCAAAAAAACTTTTTTATTATTGTCCATATGTGTCATTCCGGGCTTGACCCGGAATCTATATAAATCAGCTTCGCAGGAGTTACACCTGCGAGTTCAATTTTCTACAATTCTTCCTCTGAAATTAGAGGATATATATCAAAAGCTACTTCTTCATATGGATGAACTTTACGCATGGCAGAAATAACTTCCTTCGCTTTTGAGCGACCACATTCACATTCAATTCTCTCTTCCTCAACTTCCTCCATTTTGCCGACACTTCCTATTGCCGGATGAGCACCCTCAAGAGGTAAGAATCTGCCTTTGCCAGCACCAGCATCACCCATTGCTTGTCGAACAATATCTGCATGAGTTTTTGGAACAAAAACAACAATTTTTACTTGATCCATATTTTTAAAGATTCTGGAGCCGCCCAGAATGACACGAGAAATAGATGCTATCGCTTCACTTCGTTCGCTCCAGCATAACGAAAAAATTAACTTAATAATTCTTCTTCATCTCCTACGACCATTATTCTGCTTCCCAAAAGAATGCTGACTATGAAGGGGTCTTTTTTCTTTTTTCTAAAAACAAATTCCTCTTCCGTCATTGGTGTAAAGAAAATTTCCCGACCACGTTTCAACTCTTCTTCCCGTACCAATGCGGCAACTTCGGCAACTACAACATTCCCCACAATCAAAAGATCAACTTCTTCCGCCGAACCGGGAATATTCCTGGCAAATTTACCGGATAACATAGCGAAACGCACTCTCCCCAATTTATTTTTATTTTTTAAAATTGCTCCCCCAAGACCCTTCGTTTTAGTTATTAACGCCAAAAGATCGTAGTAAAGTGGGTAATCTTTTCTAAAAGAATAATACAAACGATTTGCCCGTGGTTCTTTGGAAACTATCCCTGCTTTTTCCATATGAAGAAGTTCCCGTCTCACTGCGTTAATTTCCTCTTTACTGCGACGCACCAAATCACGAACATGAATAATCTGTCCCGGAGCAGAAAGAAAGATTTCCAAAAGTTTTACTCTAACCCTTGAAATTATGAGGTCATTTAACATATTAACTAATGGTTACTGTTTCTCCAATTGGTAAAATTTCAATCCAAATTGCTCCGCGATTTAATTTCATTTCTACACCTTTTGTGTCAAAAAATCTAGTACGATCAAGACGGGTTTTTTTTGACCACGAACCATCTATCACTTTTCCATCAATCAAAAATTTTGCTTTCCCGGAACCTTTTGTACCATATAAGGTGTGGGTGCCATGTCCATCTTCATCATAACCATCATCGGCAATACTCATACTCATATAAAGAATGGCTACATTTTTAGCCAAAATCTGTTGTCCGGTATTCATATCCAAAAATGGTGTTCCGCCGTTAAATCTTAAAAATGAATTACTGTCGTGATCATATTGCCATTTGACAATATAATCGTCCTTATAACTGGCGCCAGTTCTTGAAAGAGCAAATTCAGCGTTTAAAGATAATGGGCGTTCGGCAAGAGTCAAATCATCTTTAAAAGTCCACTTTATAAATCCCTCGTCCCAAGCAACGGTCTTTCCTGTCAAACTATCGATTTCCACATTTGTCAACTCTCTTTTTTTGGCAGCAAAATCCCAAACCTTCTGTGTGGAAAGATAAACTGTGTGTTCCGTCGGAGTATCCTGACCAAGTCGGTCATAATCTCTCCAAAAAGTCGGGAATCCAATACTAAACTGATTTAAATCGTTATAAGCTTCCCAGCCATACATTCCTATCTGACTAAGGGCATCCGCCGGGCCAGGAGTATTCGCCCCTCCAACATGAGCATAAAGAGGTGAATTCCCGTATTCCGAAATCCAATCAAGGTAATAAGTACGGGCAGAACGAACCGGACCGACTACGTCGGGATCCTGGCAATAGAAAACAGCCATAAAACGAGTGATTCCCCCTTCGGCAACTGCCTCGTAAACTACATCGGCAAAAGAAAGACCTGATTGCGGTCTGGCAACCTTACTATTCTCAACCATTATTCCAACAGGACGCCTTTTTAACCACAGCTCTTCTTCCGGCTTGGAATACATCGCTCCGTTTATTGGACATTGGACAACTTTTGGTAAATCGGCGTACTTTCTTTGAGCAGTCATGGTCTTATTATCCGAAGTGGTTATTTTTGTAGTTGAAAGACCGGGACGGAAAAAAGAAAAAACAATAAAAGAAAGACCCAAAGTTAAAAGGTACACAACTAAACCGGAACCTATCAATATCGTTTTAGGACTTAATGAGTATTTCATTTACTCATCTAATATACAAGCCTTTATAAGCTCTCGTCAATATCTAAAAACAGACTGCTTGCAATCTGTGCTCAAGTTGTGCTATGGTATTAATTAAGATGATTTTCTGTCTAAGAGGAGGTGAGAATTCATGCAAGGATATTGTGTAAAATGTCGCACCAAAAAGGATATTAAAGACGGCAAAGAAGTTACGTGGAAAAACGGCCGTAAAGCTTTCGTAGGAAAATGTCCAGATTGCGGCACAACTGTTGCCCGCGTTTTGGGTAAAGCCTAATTT
>CAYHYP010000009.1:0-2074 GCA_964360925.1 uncultured Gammaproteobacteria bacterium
GTTGGTATTTATTAAAGAAATACCCATATTCAAATATTGCCAGAAAAATAACAAAAACCACAGCAATGGTTTTAAATTTTGTTCTAAGAAGAAAAATGGAACCGGCACAGGAGATAAAGATAAATATTGGAAAGATCAGATTCTTTAAGGAGACAACTCTATCTGTTGCCGGAAAAAATACAGTAATCACGGTCAGTAAAAAATATAAAACAGAAATTACTGCTATTGGCGCAAGAATTTTTTGTTTTGATTTTAGTAAGTTGTCTAAGCTTAGCGCCGCCAAGATGGCAATAGATAGTTCAAAAAAGAAAATGTTGCGGGAAAGAAAACCCGTTGAAAGGATGGGAATATGAAAAAGCGGAAAAATTAAAGCTAGCGGCCATAAAGAAAATGCCAGACCAAAAATTGCCAGTAGAAAAAAAAGATAAGTTATTTTTGATTTTTTATTAACAACTGCAATTCCGGCGAGGGTCAGAGCAACAATTCCCGCATACCCGATAGAGTTATCATAATTACTCTTTCTAAAGTTTCCTGTGGCCGGATTTCCATAATAGTCCGGTGCTAGAATTGCTGCTAAATTTGACCACGGAAGAGTGGTTGTCGTAATAAATTTTTGCAGAGTGGAATCTTCCCTGGCGGAATATTTATATAGTTCTATGGTTGGAAGTAATTGAACAGAACTAATAGCCAACGCAAAAATGTAAATGATAACTATTAATTTTAAGGAAACTTTACTATAAATTAAATAAATTCCCGATAAAATAAAAACATAAAGAGTTGTTTGTGGATGTCCTCCAAAAAACGAAAAAGCTAAAAGAACGGGGGTTAAAATGTAAAATTTTTTGTTTATCAGCCACAGGATTAAAGGTAAAAAGAAAATACTTTGCAAAAGACCCAATTGCTCTGTCCAAACATTTAAAAAAGTTAAATTTGCCGCGCAAATACTTCCCAAAATAGCTGCCGGTGTAGAGAGGTGGAGAGATTTAAAAAATATATACCAAAAAAAACTAAAAATTAAAGGTAGGCAAATAACTAGTAAAATCCATGCGGGTAAAAGGGGTAGAAGAAAAAATATCAGGTTTGTAGGGAAAAATACTGCCGATTGAATATTTGCCAGAAGTGGGGTTCCGGAAAAATTATAAGGATTCCAAAAGGGCAATTGTAAAGACTTTAATTGTTCTATTACCAGTGATTTCCAGGGATACATCATTCTGATAACGTCCATGGCAATGACATCTTTTCTAGTTGTCCAGGAATCAAAACCTAAAAATCCACCACTTGACCAAGGAAAATAGTATGAAACTAATAAATCTCCGGGGAAGGGGAGTTGTCCCTTAAAATAAAATTTCCAAAAAAGAGCAATATTAGCAATTACCAGAACTAAGATTGCAAAAACTGTCATTCCGGGCTTGACCCGGAATCTATTTTTTTTAAAAAAATTAAAAATTTTTTTTAACATATTTTTATTATTTTATACTTTGTGTCATCCCGAACTTGTTTACCCTGTAAGGGTTTCGGGATCTCAGATGCTGAAACTAGTTCAGCATGACACTTTTATTCTTTAATATGAAACTTGTGTATTTTATACTCTTAAACTTTTATACTTTTAAACTATTTTCTTTTATACTTTTGTCATCCCGAACTTGTTTCGGGATCTCTCGCGAATGCGAGTAGTGAGTTATTTATCGTCATTCTGGGCGGCTCCAGAATCTCTTTTTTCAACAATTACATCTCCCGGAAATATTTTTGTTTCCAATATTTTTCCAACTTTACTTTCTTTCCACCCGTTTCTTTCCCAGGGCCTTTCCGGATTTGGTTCCATAATCAGAAAAAACAAGCCCTCATTGTTAGTAGGGGCTACGGCCTGCACCCCGATTCCCAACAAAGGAATACTCATTTGCCAATTCTTGGGAAGATAACCATATTTGTTTTGGCCGTATTGCCAAAAATCATATTGCCAAACATAATCATAAACAGGTGGGGTGTAGGCAAAGTAGGAGAATGGTTTTCCTTCGGCTGATTTATAAACATAGTCCAGTATATTTTCCTGGGTCTTTCGGCTGGAAACGTTATA
>CAYHYP010000009.1:2174-4639 GCA_964360925.1 uncultured Gammaproteobacteria bacterium
CCGGCGCGGTACCAATCCCAAATTGGCCCGGGATATAAACTTAATCCAACGTAAAAAACTGTGATTATCGTTAATAAAATCTTAAATAAGTTTTTTTGATTAGAAATATACCAGCCAAATATCATCGTTGCCACAATAGGAATAACAATAAGCGGGTTCCTGGTTATTAACGCCATTCTTAAAAAGTCATCTCCAAAAGACCAAGCCCGTTCTCCAAAACGGGCAAAAAGGGAACCTTGATTACTATAAAGACTATTATTTGAACCCAGAAACAAGTTCATAAAACCTTTAGTAATCAAAAAATTGTGACGCAGATCAAAAAGAAATTGAGGAATAAAAGTTAATATAAAAAGAGATGCTCCAATCCAAAAAAATCTGTTTGGAAAAGATTTAAAAATTATCATAAATGTCAAAACTACCGGTATTACAAATAAAGCAAAGGCAATTTCAAATTGAAAAAATAATCCGCAAAGAAAAAGAAGGGGGATCCAGAAAATAGTCTTTTTATCAACAAAAAGTTTATATGCAAATATAATGAAAAAAGTAAAAAGAGAAGTTAACGGTGCCGGACTGGAAGCAACGGTAGAATTAAAAATAAAAAATGGAGTAAAAAGAACCCAAGCGCAGGCAAAAAGTGCCGCCATTACCCCAACAATTTTTTTAATAAAAATATAAATCGCCCCCGCTGAAAATAATGACAATAAAGATAAAAAAATTGAGAAAGACCGGGGATCGCCGCGGCTTATGGCAAAAGGTAAAGCCAACATCCAAGTGTAAGCTGGCCCCATAAGCACTCCGGCAAGGCCACTATATCTGCTTGTCAGATTAATCCGGTGATCCACAACCAAAAGTTTTACCAAAATAGAATCCAGTCCTTGATCAAACCAAAAAAAAGTATTGCCGGTAATTATGGGAAGCAAACGCAAAAAAATCCCCAGACCAAAAAGAATAATTAAGATAATAGTTGTTTTACTTAAACGCATAGCAGTCATAAAGATCGTTGGCATAGTAAGGTACTATAATTTTGTTTATTCTTAGGGAGAATATAAATTTAATTATTATTTTTGAAAATAGCGGATTTATGGCTTTTAAACGTGTGGCCAAATATCCTAAAGACAGATTTCTAAAATGGGGGCTAAAAATTATTTTTTTAAATCCGGCTTTTTTCAGATAAAATTCCGCCGCTTTTTTGTTTAAAAAAACTTTATGCATTTCCATATACCACGGCCACCTGCTCCCCATTGCTTTAGCCAATAAACTTTCAGGGTTAATGGTGGAAAAAGCAAAAACGCCGTTCGGCTTTATGATTTCAAAAACTTTTTCAATTTCAAAAACCGGGTCTGTAAAATGTTCAATAACATCCCACATTGTTACCACGTCAAAAGACTCCTTTTTGAAAGTTCCCTTCTCAAATGGTTTGTTAACTAAATTAACTCCATAATTTTTCTTGGCATATTCTACCCCCCATTTATTAGGTTCAAGTCCGGTGGCATCCCAACCGCTATCCTGCGCAATTTTTACGAATAGTCCCGTATTTGTGCCAATGTCTAAAAGATTACCTCTTTTTGGTAGTTTTTTTAAATGTTTCTGAAATGTAATTCTACGGGCCTCCTGTTCATCAAAATATAAAGGGTCATTGGCACATTCATAATAAGTACTGACTTGTTCTTGAGTAAGTTCTTCGTCCACATAAATAATTTGGCAATTGGAGCACTTCACAATCGGCCCATGAATTCCAAAAGCAGAATTGGTACAGGCATAGTCAGAAATACTGCTCTTTAAAATCGTTTTTTTGTTTGGGGGAAAAAGTAAAGAAATAGTATTATTTTGGCAAAATCGGCATTTTTGATTCATCAGCTAATAATACTACTTTTTCATTGATCGCAGGAAGGACTTTTAATAAATCCGGCCTTTTGTGCTTCTTGCTCACTACAAAACCATCCTTCGCCGTATGCCGTATTCAAATTAGTTTGAGAATAATGGCGGCAATATGGTAAATGATAAAATTTTTCAGAAGTGGCAACATCAATGTTTCCTTTGATAAGGCATCCCGAAGCGGGTTTTGGATTAATACAAAGGGCGTTAATTCCCAGGTTTTTTTCTTGGGCTTCGTGGTAAGCAGCCGTCAAAATGTCTCTTTGGGAATTTTTGCGGTAATCCGGTCGTCCCCAACCCTCTTTCATTATAATTTGGTTAACTAAAGTTTTATTTTGATAGACTAAAGCTAAACTCCGTCCGAATTTTTCTTCAACCGCTTCCTTAATCTCCACGTTTTTATTTAAAATTAATTCCGAAAGTTTTTTCTTGGCTTCTTCACTGCCACAATTTCCATATTCCGGGGCATCAACGCCCATTAGTCTTACTCGGACTCCGGATTTAAGTTGAAAAGTATCACCATCAACAACTTCTATAACACGGGTATCATCCAAATCTTTTTTAAAGTATTTAAAATTAAAAAAAAGGGA
>CAYHYP010000009.1:4739-13699 GCA_964360925.1 uncultured Gammaproteobacteria bacterium
TGTATAATTACTCTGTGCGCAGGGTAATACCAATCATTTTAATCTTCATTCTCTCTTTTTTCACTTGGAAAACGCTTCTGAATAAAGGTTATTTTTCTATGCACGATGTTCAACAGGTAGCCAGACTGCAACAAATGGACAAATCGTTGAAAGCGGGCCAATTTCCGGTAAGATGGGTAGAGGATTTAGGTTTTGGCTACGGCTACCCGGTTTTTAATTTTTACCCCCCATTTATTTATTATTCTGGTGAAGTTATCCATTTGGCAGGCTTCGGGTTTACGGATTCTATCAAAACCGTGTGGGTTTTGGCGTTATTTGGCAGCGCGGTTTCTATGTATTTTTTGGGAAAAGAATTTTTTGGAAAATGGGGGGGGTTGACTGCCTCTATGTTTTATTTGTACGCGCCGTATCACGCCGTTGACGCTTATGTTCGTGGAGCCCTCGCTGAACTGTCTTCGTTTGTGTGGTTACCATTAATCCTTCTTTTTTCATACAAAAACAAAAAGATAATTACAGGAATTCTTTTGGGGTTATTAATGATTACTCACAATCTAATTTTTTTGCCGTTCGTTGGAATATATATAGTCTGGTCGCTGGCTTTCAAAAGAAACCCGATTTTGCCAATAATTATTGCTTTTGGTATAACGGCATTTTTCTGGATGCCTTCTCTTTGGGAAAAACAATTTACCCTTGTGGATCAAATTCTTACTAAAAATTTAGCTTCTTATAAAATTCATTTTCTTTGCCCTCAACAATTATGGTACAGCCCTTGGGGATTTGGCGGTTCAACAGCCGGCTGTTTTGATGGCATTTCTTATGCCCTTGGAAAAATTTATTATTTTGTAATATTGGTTGGTTTGATCGTTGGTATTATTAAAAAATCTTGGGTTAGTATTGTAAGTTTTTCTATTCTGGCTTTTTCAATTTTTATGACTTTGCCGTATTCTCAATTTATCTGGGATAAAATTTCCCCGTTATGGTATTTACAATTTCCCTGGAGATTTCTGGAGTTTGCCGCCCTTTTCAGCGCTTTATTGGCCGGAAGTTTAAACAAAAAACTGCTGGTAATTTTGTTGGTTCCCCTAGTAATTTTTACAAATGCGAAATATTTTGTTCCTCAAAAATTATTACCGGAAGCTACCGATCAAACACAATTATCCGATTATCAGGTGAAATGGGTGGTTAGTGCCACGTCATATGAATATTTACCAAAAGGAATGGAAGCCAGAAATATTAATGAATTTACAATTAAAAATTCACAATTTACAATTACCAAAGGTGATTTTCAGGTATCCGATCAAAAATTTAATCCGGATAATTTTAGGCTTCTTGGAAAATCAAGCGGGGGTGGGGAAATCCAGTTTCAAACTGTCAATTTCCCGGGGTGGAAGGTGTGGATAAACGGGGGTGAAGTTACAATAGAGGATAATAATCCCCGTAAACTTATTACGGTAAAAGTAGAAAGTGGTGAAAGCCAAATCCAGGCTAAATTTACCAATACCCCTGTCCGGACTTTAGGAAATCTAATTTCCCTTAGTTCAATTATAATTTTAGTTATTTATTTTGCGCTTAAAAAGATTTACCGTAAATTCCGGTGATAGTAATGTGTCATGCTGAATTTATTTCAGCATCTCTCACGAATGCGAGCGTTCTGGAAATCAGTCGGTTACAAAATGTAACCACCTGATGTACACAATAATATTATGTATGTTGCATGATGCGGTCGCGTGTTGTTACCTACATGATAAACTTAAGTGTGTGTCATCCAAATTCATCCAATTTGACCAATTAATCTAATTAGACAAGATGACAAAATCTAAAAATGAAAACTGAAATTAAAAAACCACAAATTGCTATTTACCAGCTTGTTGGGGACAGTCAAAAAATCCAAGTTAGGATTGAAGACGAAAATGTTTGGTTAACACAAAAACTGATCGCAGAACTTTATGATGTGGATGTTCGTACGGTTAATGAACATCTGGTTAATCTATATTTAGAAAAAGAATTAGATGAAAGTTTAACTATCCGGAATTTCCGGATAGTTCAAAAGGAGGCGTCCAGAGAAGTTGTGCGTGATGTAAAACATTATAATCTTGATACGATTTTAGCCGTGGGTTATCGAGTACGGTCTGACCGAGGATCGCAGTTTCGTAAGTGGGCAACGGAAAGATTGCGGGAGTATTTGATCAAAGGTTTTACTCTTGACGATGAACGCCTCAAACAGGGTGGCGGCAGAGCACGTTATTTTCAGGAACTTTTGCAAAGGGTTCGGGATATTCGCAGTAGTGAGCGAATGTTTTACCAAAAAGTAACTGATATTTACGCTACAAGTATCGATTACAAGATTGACACAGAGTTAACTCAAAAATTCTTTGCAACCGTGCAAAATAAAATGCACTACGCTGTGCATGGTTGTACAGCGGCGGAAATTATTGAAAAACGCGTTGATAGCAAAAAGCCTTTGATGGGGCTCACCAGTTTTAAAAATGATTACATTACTACGGATGATATTGTTATTGCCAAAAGCTATCTAACAGAACCAGAATTAAATCAATTAAATTTGATTGTCTCGCTTTATATTGATTTTGCGGAATTGCAGGCCAGTAGTGGTCGTTTGATGAAAATGCAGAACTGGATTAATAAATTGGATGAGTTTTTGACCATTTCAGAAAAAAAGTTATTACATTCAGCCGGCAAAGTAAGCGCTAAACAAGCAGAAGAAAAAGCTCTCAACGAGTTTGAAAAATACCGGAATAACCAGGACAAAAAATACATCTCCGACTTTGATCGTGAAATAAAAAAGATTTTAAAAATTGATAAAAATTTGACCAATTTATCCAATTAGACAAATTTTTTAATTAAACTTTTATACTTTTATACTTATAAACACAATATTATTTGAAATGGTAAACTTAAATATGTGTCATGCTGAACTTGTTTCAGCATCTTAAACAAATTGTGAATTTATCTAATTTGACCAATTAATCCAATTTGACAAATTTTTTAATTAAACTATTAAACTTTTATACTTTTAAACTTAATATTATTGTGTCATTTTAAACTTAAACGCGTGTCATGCTGAACTTGTTTCAGCATCTCTCGCGAATGCGAGTATAAGTGAATTCGCAGGTGTAACTCCTGCGAAGCTAAAATATGACAAATTACGATTTTATTAAAAAATATTCGGAACTCCAAAGAGGAATAATGTTTGATGAGTTAACAAATGTGGGTTTTGGGTTGTTGGGTTATTGTAAAAATGATCCAAGTAGTTTTTGGAACAACATTTTGGTTAACCAATTGCTAACAGAGAATCAACTGCTTGAAATAGAGGAAAAATTTAAAATATTGTCGCGTAAGCCCGCCATATATTTTGAAAACAAGCCAGAATTAGGGTTGTTTGTGGATTTTTTGAAAGGAAAAAGATATAAAAAAGAAAATGAGGATTCTTGGATGTTTTATGAAAATGATTTGAAAATAGAAACAGATTTTGGGTCAGTCAAAAATGTTATTTCTGAAAAAAAATTGGAAGTTTTTCTTCAAACATTTAATACTTGTTATCAAAAGAATGACCCAAAAAATCCTTATGGAGAATTGGGTGATTATCTAGGTGTCGCGAAAAATGTGTGGTTGAAGTTTCAAGGTACTGATAGACTGGAATATTTTTTAATTTATAAAGGTAATGAACCAGTTGCTGTTTCAACGCTCACAAATTTTAATGGAATTGGTTACATTTCTAATGTTGGTTCTCTTCAAAAAGTTCGCGGCGAAGGATTTGGGAAAATTGCCACTCTTTATGCTGTTAAAAAATCACAAGAAAATGGCAATACGGAACATTGTTTAGCCACTAAAGAGGGCACAAATCCTAATGAATTTTATAAAAACTTAGGTTTTCAAACTAGATTTACGGCCTTACTTTACGTTAAAGAAGATAATCAATAAGAAGATGCAATTAGACGAAGTAAAAAATAAGACTATACGAAGTGTAGTAGCCCTGGTGGGGCGGACGGTGTTTTTGCAGGTAACATCATTGGTGGCCTTTTTTCTTCTGGGAATTTTTTTGTCCCCCTCCGCCATTGGTATTTTTATCGCAGTTTCTGCACTATTAAGAATTTTTAGTTTATTCACCGATGTGGGTCTTGGAGCAGCGTTAATTCAAAAAAAAGAAGAACTTGACGAAGATGATTTAAAAACCACGTTCACGATACAAGAAATTTTGGTGGTGACCGCGGTTTTAATCGGATTTGGTCTTACGAATATTGTTGCCAAATATGTCAATTTAGATGTTCAGGGTGTTTTCTTGTACAAGGTTTTATTGATTACTCTTTTTATCTCGTCTTTAAAAGCCCTTCCATCTTTATTGTTGGAGAGGAGATTGGCTTTTGAAATTCAGGTTATTCCTCAAATCGTTGAAGCTTTGGTTTTTAATTTTTTAGTTGTTTTGTTAGCTTACAAAGGTTTTGGTGTAGATTCCTATTCCTGGGCAATTTTGGCCTCGGCTCTGGTTGGACTCCCCCTTTATTATCTGCTTTCTCCTTGGAAGGTTCGTTTGGGTTTTTCACGCAACAAAGCCCGGCACCTATTGTCTTACGGTTTGGCTTTTCAAGGGAAAAGCTTTTTAGCAGTTATAAAAGATGATTTATTGACGGTATTTTTAACAGGATCGGTAGGCACCGCAGGGGTAGGTTATTGGGGGTGGGCACAAAAATGGGCTTATAGTCCTTTCCGTTTAATTGTAGACAGTATTACAAAAGTAACTTTTCCGGCATATTCACGGGTACAAAATGATCAGGAAACCTTGCGTAAGGGTATAGAAAAATCACTATTCGGAGTCAGTGTGGTTTTATTCCCCGTTTTGACAATGATGATTTTTCTTATTAGTCCGGTAATTGCCTTAATTCCAAAATACGGCAAGTGGGAACTGGCTCTGCCATCATTTTATTTTCTTTGTTTTGGGGCCGGAATTTCCGCTCTTTCCAATATTTTAGTCAATGCTTTGGATGCCACCGGAAAAGTTAAAACCACTCTCGGTCTTATGGTTATGTGGATAGTTTTAATTTGGGTCTTAACTATTTCCCTGGTAACAAAGTTTGGATTTACGGGCATATCTATGGCATCATTTTTAGTTTCTTTAACTATTTTTGTCACCGTCTTTTTATTAAAGAGGTACGTTAAATTTAGTTTCGTCAGACCCATTATTAAACCAATTTTCTCCTGCTTATTTATGGGTTTAGGAATGTATTTCACTTTGAAATATACTCAAGGAATAACATCAGTTGTGCTCTCCGGTGCAGTTGGGGCTATAATCTATAGTGGAGTCTCATTACTCATAGACAGAAAAGAAATTTTAACTAATTTTAAAATACTATTAGGAGCATACAAAAATGAATAAAATATCAGTTGCCGTTTTAACTTTTAACGAAGAAAATAATATTGGTGCTTGTTTGGAGTCCGTAAAATGGGCCGACGAAATTATTTTAGTGGATGAAAAATCTTCGGACAAAACGGTAAGTATTGCAAAAAAATATACCAAGAATATTTTTCTGGTAGATCACAACCCAATGTTTCATAAAAACAAACAACAGGCATTGGAAAAATGTACCGGTGATTGGATTTTACAAATTGATGCTGACGAAGTTGTAACTCCGGCTTTAGCAAATGAAATAAAAGAAATATGTCATGCTGCTTCAGCATCCGGTTATCAAATCCCCCGGAAAAACAGAATTTTTGGAAAATATATGGAGCACACAGGTTGGTACCCTGATTATCAAATGAGGTTATTTAAAAATGGCCAGGGGCATTATCCCTGCAAAACTGTTCACGAATTAATTGAAATCAGCGGAGAAGTAGGAACTTTAAAAAAAGATTTACTTCATCATCACTATAATTCCATGAGTCAATTTTTAGTCAGACTTGATAAATACACCACCAATGATGTCCAATATCTTTTAAAAAAAGGTGAAAAAATTGTTTGGTCTGATGCCATTAAATTTCCTGCCGACGAGTTTTTCCGCAGGTTTTTTCTATGGGAGGGGTATAAAGACGGGCTCCATGGTTTGGTTCTATCTTTGTTACAAGCTTTTAATCGTCTTGTTGTCTTTGCAAAGCTTTGGGAAAAGCAAAATTTTTGGGAGTATGGAGATAAAAATTTTTTGACGGAAGTAACAAACGAAACAAAAAAAGTCAGAAAAGATTGGAATCATTGGTTGATGGTCAGCGAAAAAAATTTACTGTTAAAAACTCTTCGTAAATTCAAAAATCGCCTGCCTTTATGAAAGAAAAAATCTTGGTTGTTATTTTTACATTGATGGTGATTTGGGTTCAGGGTAGTCTTCTTTTCCCAAACGGTATTTTTGATAACCAGGGTAATCTCATTTTTTATGATTATGGAGCCTTTCGTGATGTCACCGTTCATCTGTCTTTAATTGGAGAGCTTTTAAATCGTTTTCCGCCTACCAACTTCGCCGCCGGCGGAATCGCTTTAAAAAATTATCATTATTTTTTTGATGTTTCTGTTGCTGTTCTTGCCAAAATCTTACCAATATCATTATTGGATTTATATTTTCGTGTGGTTCCAATAATTTTGTCGGTATTGCTAAGTACGGTTATTTACTTGACGACTATTCAACTTTCTAAAAATAAAATTGCGGCAGCTTTCGCTATCTTTTTTACGGTTTTTGCCACCAGTTTTGGACCGGTATTTCCATATGTAAAAACTTTTTTTGGTGGTAGTCATGTTACGGGTGCCGGGAACATTTTTATGACCGACCAAATTTTTTCTATGGGGGTAAATCCCCAGGGAGTTTTAAGTTTAATTATTTATCTATCTATATTTTTATTTTTATGTTGGTACGAGAAGTCCAAAAAAATTGTTTCCCTTATTTTTGTAGCCTTTCTTTTGGCAATTAGTTTTGGGGTAAAAGCGTATGGGGGAATTTTATTTGCTCCGGCGGCAATTTTAGCTGCCTTTTATTTATATTTTAAAAATAAGGATTACAAGCCTATTATTGCCGTTGGAATCGGGATATTTTTAATGGGACTTTGGTTTTTATATTCGATTGATTCTAAAGTTGCCGGTCTTTCGTTTGCCCCTTTTTGGTTATTAACCGGAATGGTTGCCGATATAGACCGGTTAAATGAACCTTGGTGGGCGTTAGTTACCGGCAAGAAATTACTACTTTTAGTCCCGTTGGAATTTTTATTATTTTTAATAGGAAGTTTAGGTTTTAGAATCCTTGGGCTATTTTCAATTGACCGTAAATTATCTTTAAGTAAAGTTTTTCTTTATCTTACGGGTTTATTTTCATTATTCCTGCCGCTTCTGTTTAATCAAACAAGCAAAGCGTATGAGGTTATTCAATTTTTTCCGTATTTTTCCATACTGACGGGAATACTTTTTTCAATCTGGGTATCTAAAAAACATTGGATAATAATTTTTCTTTTTGTCTTTTTATTTTTAGCTTTTGATAAGCAGGAATTTGACAGGAGAATTTTTATAAGCAATGAAAAGATTGTTATTCCAAGGGGAGAAATCTCCGCGGTTAATTATATTCGTCAAAATACCAATCCCAACGCAATTTTTCAGCTGGCTTCGTCAGGATTTAACAGTGATTATTTGTGGTTTAGTGCTCTTACGGGGCGAAGAACCGTTTATGCCGGGAAAAGGTTTAATCAACAAGTAGGAGTAAATTTGACGGATGTCCCTCAAAAATTTGATTATATTTTCATTTCTCAAACTTTGGATGGCGGTTTTGATAAAATAGGTGACGGGGAAAATTTAAAACTTATTTTCGAAGATAGCGGAGCTAAAGTTTATAAATATGAAATTTCACGTTAAATATGATATGTGTCATGCTGAACTTGTTTCAGCATCTCTCGCGAATGCGAGGGTCTGACATTCGTCAGAGATCCTGACATTCGTCAGGATGACAATAAAGCAAAATTTCTATAAATATGAATAAAGTTGGAGTAGTGATTGTTACGTTTAATAACGAAAAGGATATTAAGGATTGTTTAAAAGGATTGGAAAAAAATGACATTTTGGTTGTTGATAATAATTCATCTGATAAAACTGTAGAGATCCTGAAACAAGTTCAGGATGACAGAATTAAAATCATTGAAAGTAAAGAAAATTTGGGATTGTCTAAAGCCAATAATTTGGCTATAAAAGAGTTTCTGAAAAACGGTGCCGAATATATTTTAATTCTTAACCCCGACACTTTAATTTCTCCTAATTTGATTTCGGATTTGACGGAAGTAATGCAAAAAAATCCGGAAGTAGGAATCTGCGGACCAAAAATTTATTTTGCCAAGGGTTTTGAATATCATAAGGAAAGGTATACCGCGAAAGAAAAGGGGAATGTTTTTTGGTATGCGGGTGGGGTGGTAGACTGGAAAAATGTTTTAATTTCCCATTTTGGAGTTGACCAGGTTGACTTGGGTCAATACGAATCTATCAGGGATACAGATTTTGTCTCCGGTTGTGCAATGATGATCAGAAGCAGTGTTTTTGAAAAAGTGGGATTTTTGGATGAAAAATTCGCCATGTATCTGGAAGATCTGGATTTTAGTTTGCGGGCTAAAAGTGCCGGATTTAGAGTGGTTTACGCGCCGGTAACGGCAGTTTGGCATAAAAATGCTCAAAGTAGTGGTGTCGGGTCGCAAACGCAGGATTATTACGTCACTAGAAATCGTCTCTTATTTGCCGTAAAGTATGCTAAGACTCGGGCAAAATTGGCGGTGCTGAAAGAAAGCATAAAACTTTTATTTACCGGCCGCCCCGGTCAGAAACAAGGAGTAAGAGACTTTTATTTAAATAGATTTGGGGTAAAAAAATAAAGTGTCACCCTGAACTTGAGAATGTGTCATGCTGAACTTGTTTCAGCATCTCTGACGAATGTCAGTTAAAATTTATTATGTCTATATTTTAACAAATAAATCAGGGACACTTTATATTGGTGTTA
>CAYHYP010000010.1:0-7414 GCA_964360925.1 uncultured Gammaproteobacteria bacterium
CTGATTTATATTTAATGGCAATTGCAAACGGAAAACAAATTTTTTCTTTTGATAAGGATTTTAAGACAATAAAACCTTCAGTAAAAGTTTAATGTGCTCTATTTACGAACAACTTCGAACTATTTTTAAAAGGTAAGCTCCGGCGCGGCTGATGCCACGCCTCCGCTATTTTTTGCGCGCGCGATTTTGTGCTCGCTACGCGAGCACTTTAAGACCTACGCTTTTGGCTTAACTTCGACACATTGAGATATGCTTTGCTCTTGAGCAATTCTTGCAAATACCTCTCGCACGTCTAGCACTACTGCTTCTCCTCTATTCAAGGCTTCTGCAGCTTCATCCGCACCAGGGATGGCATCGACATGTTGACCAGCTAATATTTTTAAAAAACCCTGTCCAAAACCTGGAGTATATTTCTGCTGTTCTGGTGCTTTGGTTGGTTTTGCTGGTTTTTGTTCTGCTCCCATTATTTCTCACCTCATTTCATTAAGATTTCGTCTTTAATTATTCTGAAGTATACCAAAAATTGACTTTTTATGCTAATATAAATTTGTGCTCGAAAAACCAAGGGGATTTTTTAATGCCCTCATTGGACGAGTCCTAACAGATTCGAGTGCACCAGTGAGGGCATTTAAGTTTTGTTCTTTCCGATCTCCTTTTGTGCCGGGGGCGGGACTTGAACCCGCAAGACTTTTAAAGTCACAGCTTTTTGAGAGCTGCGTGTCTGCCAATTTCACCACCCCGGCTTTTTATGTTAATGACAACTACATTTTATCATGTTAAAATGTGGCTTGCTATGGCTCAAATTGATGTTGCAAAATTACGCTCCGGAACTGTTTTTGAAGAAGAAGGGGTGCCATGGATAGTTTTGAAATACGAACATGTCAAAATGGGAAGGGGCAGCGCCACTATTAAAGTTAAAATTAGAAATCTGATAGCCGGATCGGTTCTTGTAAAATCATTTACCAACGGAGCCAGAGTTACGGAAGTTTTGCTGGAGCGGCGTCTTGGACAATATTTATACCAAAACGGAAACTTCATGGTTTTTATGAATACGGCGACCTATGAGCAATTTGAAATTGACAAGGAATTGATTGGCGATCAGGCGAAATTTCTGAAAGAAGGAACTGAAGTGGAGCTGAAATTTTATGGAGATGAAGCCATTTCCATAGTTTTACCTCTTAAAATGAAATTTGTCATAACCGAAACGGAACCGGGGTATAAAGGAAATAGCGTTACCAATATTTACAAGGATGCCACCCTTGAAACCGGAGCCAATATCAAAGTCCCCATGTTTGTAGAAATGGGTGAAAGCGTTATTGTAAATACCGAGACAGGGGAATACGTTGAGAGAGCAAAATAGAGACTTTGTCATCCCGAACTCGTTTCGGGATCTCTATAACAAACATTTTTAAATAAATATTTTTAATAAAAATAAATATATTTAAAAAAATATTTTAAATATTTTAATAAAAAATAAATATTTTTAAATATATTTTTGAGATGCTGAAACAAGTTCAGCATGACACCTTATTAGCTGATTGCCCAGAGAAGGAAAACTCCGACGGTTAGGATTTGAGTAATAACACCCCAAGGAGCACAGAGGCGGGAATCAAACCCCACATCATGAATCCATTTTTGGAATTTATAATCTATTTCCGATCCGGGAATATAGATATTAAAAATGCGGTGTGGGGCTTCAAATAAATCCGGAAATTGACAAAGAGCAACACTGGTTAAAAAATACAGGGGATTTACTGCCGAATTTAAGAAGAAAATGTTAAAAATTCCGGCCAGTAAAAAGCCGGAAAAAATGTCTATAAATGTACCAAAGGCAATTTGCCGGTGAGTCTTGTTTTTATTTGTCATCACGTCCCAATGTGGAATTTTGTCTACTACAAAATGAGAAATTAAGACCAATGGAAGTCCCACAAGGGGATTATTATATTTGGAAGCGATGGCAACGGCTATTAAAGAATGGGCAACAAGTGTCATAAGGTGTAGTATAGTATACAATATGAACATTGCCTTTGTCCAAGTTTTGAAAATCAAGGATTTCCGGAATTTGTGGTTATCCCAACTTATTTCCCAAGTTTTTTTAAATCTTCTTTTTTTCTCCTTAATGATCAGAATTTACGAGTTGACGCACAGCAATTCGGCCGTTTCCGTTTTGGTTTTTTTGGTAACTTTGCCAAACATTTTATTAGGAGCCTTGGCCGGGGTATTGGTGGACCGGTGGGGAAGAAAGCCGGTAATGTTTTTTTGTCACTTTATCCGCTTTTTTGCCGTTTTGGCTTTTTTTATTTCCAGTGAAACTTTGGGATGGATTTATGCCTTGGCGTTTTTAATCAGTTCCATTACCCAGTTTTTCTTTCCGGCGGAGGCGGCCACAATACCCCAAGTAGTTAAAGACAGAAAACTTTTATTGACAGCCAATGGTTTTTTTACTTTGACTTTTTTTGGCTCGGTAATTATGGGAAACGTTTTGGCCGGTCCTATGTTGGGAATATTCGGAGCTCATGTCACTTTTATGACGGTATCTTTTGCTTTTCTTGTGGCTTCACTTTTTACTTCCCGCTTGCCGGGAGATCTGGTTTTGGACACCGTTAAACCGTCAAATTTATTCAGCGATTTTTTGGTTGGCTTAGATCATATTTACAAAAATCCTTTAATCCAAAAGGGGATTCTGGCTTTGGGTGCTTCCCAAATTACCGTGGGGATTTTGGGAACTATTGCCCCCGGTTTTGCCGATAAAATTTTGAAACTTCCGGTAACGGATGTGTCTATTTTTATTATGGCTCCTGCCGCGATGGGAATGGGTTTGGGAGCCTTAATAGTTGGCCAATTCTTTCGTAAAATTGAAAAGGAGAAATTAATAGGCATAGGTTTTTTGACCGCCTCATTTGGTTTAATTATTTATTCCGTAGTAGATCAATTTACTTTATTTTTAGGGATCCCTACCGTTGGGGTTAGCGTTTTGATCTTGCTTGGTTTGGGAATGTCTAACGCCGCCTTGGATGTTCCGGTCAACACTATGATTCAGGAAAATACCACGGAGGATGTCAGGAGCCGGGTTTATGGTGTAGTTTCAATGGTTATTGGTATGGCGGCAATTTTCCCGATTGTTCTGTCCGGCGCCTTGGCTGATGTAATTGGAGTAAGATATGTAATGATGTTTTCCGGAGTGGCACTTTTAGGAGTTGGTTTATATATTAAAGATAAATGGAAAAAATAATAATTATATTGTCCGTTTTGGTGGGGTTGTTTTTAGTTTGGAAACAATCCCGGCGGAAAGGGCTTTCCGAAGAACAGGTTTTGGACATTTTTTTGTTGGTAATTATTGTAGCTTTGATTGGGGGAAGATTGGGTTATGGTTTTGCCGATTTGCCAAAAGCCTTGCTGTTTGCCCGATACCCGGGTTTTTCCATTCCGGCGGCGCTTCTTTCCGGGGTTTTGGCTGCGATAGCCTTTGCCAAAATGTTTAGTTTTTCTCCTCTTATGATTTTGGATCTTTTTACGATTGCTTTTTCCTGGTCAGCAATTTTGGTATTTACACTTTCTGCCAATCCCGTGATGCTGGTTTGTTCAATAATTGCGGCGGTATTTTTGGGAAAACTTTCCCAACAGGTAAACAACGATCCTGAACTGATAACAATATCGCGTCAACACGGCCTGTTTTTTTCTTCCTACTTGATTTTTATGATGCTTTTCTATTTAATCTTTGATAGGCAATATTTAGTTGTCCTTATCCCTGCGGTTATATTTTTTATAGTCAAGTATAGAAAGGCAATAAAAATGATTAAATTTCCGGATAATATTTTAAAACAAGTAAAAACCTACCTGGAACAAAAATCCCACGATACGGAAAAAAGAATCCGTCAGTTGAAAAAAGAAGATCCGTTTGAAGACAAGGGACGTCTTTTGGACCGGGCGGCGGATGATACTGAAGCGCAAGTTAAAACCAGGCATGAAAGAATTGAAGCCATGCAGCAACAGTTGGGTTTTGCTCTGGCACAGACAAGAAAAGCTTTAACAAAAATTAAAATCGGAAAATATGGTATTTGTGAAGAGTGTGGAAAGATGATTGATACCGATCGTTTGGCAGTTATGCCGGCGGCTACTCTTTGCATTTCCTGCGAAAAGAAAAAGGAAAAGTAAGATGGACATCCCCATAATTTTTGAGAATGAGGAATTATTAGTAATCAATAAACCCTGTGGAGTAGTTGTCAACCGGGCAGAAAGCGCGAAAGGGGAAACGGTTCAGGATTGGATAGATTCTATCGTCCCGCCAACGGCGGGACTCCAGAATGACGAATTTATTTCGCGGTCAGGGATTGTTCATAGACTGGACAAGGATACTTCCGGTATTTTAGTAATTGCCAAAAATCCGGAATCATTTGAGGTTTTAAAAAATCAATTTAAAGAAAGAAAAGTAGTTAAAAAATATCTAACTTTGGTCCATGGTGAGCTTGAGCCAAAAGAGGGGGAAATAAATGCCCCTATTGAAAGAAGTCCCGTAAACAGGATGCATTTTGGGGTATTCCCCGGAGGAAGGGAAGCAATCACAAAATATAAGGTTCTTAAGTATCTTAAGTTTCTTAAGTACCCTAAGGAAATTTATTCATATTTGGAGGTGGAGCCAAAAACGGGCCGCACACATCAGATCCGGGTTCATATGAAATATCTGGGGCATTCGGTGGTGTCCGACCCGCTTTATGCCGGAAGAAAACAATTAATCCGGGACCGGGCAATTTGCCCGAGAATGTTTTTACACGCTACTCATTTGGAAATTTCCGGCCAAAGTTTTGTTTCTACTCTTCCGATAGAGTTACAAAAAGTGTTAGACTAAATTAATGGGTTACGAAATATATCTTCTGACCTTTGTGTTAGTTATTGCTACGGGATTAGCGATATTGGGGTCGCGTTTTAAACTACCTTTGCTTGTGGCGTATATTTTGGCAGGAGCCTTGCTGTCGGTATTTCATTTAATTAAGCCTGAACAACTTGAATTTTTGGCGATTTTACCCGAAGTAGGGTTAGCATTTTTGTTATTTTTAGTTGGGATGGAGCTTGATCTACGTGAGTTCAAACGATTGGGTAAAAATGTTTTATTTATAACTCTTGGACAAGTTGTGATTACTACCGGGCTTGTCTGGATAGTGACACAAAATTTTATCATTGCTCTAGTAACTGCCTTTACCAGCACAATCCTGGTTATTAAATGTTTGCTTGAAGAAAAAGAATTATCCTCGCTTCATGGGAAATTGGCAGTAGGAAGTTTATTGGTTGAAGATCTGTTGGCCGTTCTTCTTTTAATGGGGATTGCTGTTGCTAATAGCGGTCAGTCCTCTGTATTGGAATTTGCCGGGGTTATTTTTAAAGGGATCATTTTAATATATATTTCACTGGTTGCAGGTAAAAAGATTTTACCCCGGATTTTCAATATGTGCGCTCAATCTGGAGAGTTGTTGGTTTTGACAGCCGTTGGTTGGTGTCTTTTATTTGTTTCTTTTTCAATTTTTTCCGGTTTTTCACTAGCTATTGGAGCGTTTTTAGCAGGAATATCTTTAGCCCAATCGGTTTATAGAATTCAAATTTCCGGAAAAATTAAGCCCCTTCGTGATTTTTTCATAATGATTTTCTTTTTGGATTTAGGAACGGGCCTGTCTCTTTCCGGAGTCGGAGCAAATTTCGGTTTAGCAATATTTATTTTAGTTTTTGTTACGCTTATTAAGCCGTTTATTTTCCTTTTACTTTTAAATTTTTTAAAGTACCGAACACATACGTCTTTTCAAACCGGCATTTATATTTCATCTATTTCGGAATTTTCCTTAATTGTTTTAGTGGCGGCATCCAAGACTGGGTTAATAAATCCTGAATTATTATCTCCCATGATTTTTGCAACCGTTTTCTCATTTATAATTTCTTCATTAGAAATTACCCATAGAAGAAAAATATACAACATGCTAAGCGTTTTTTTAAAAAAAGTAGAGAGACCAATTTTGAAAGAAAATAATGCTTTTATCCATAATCATAATTTGCAAAATCATGCGGTATTAATAGGGTGCCATCGTTCCGGCGAAATAATCCTTAAGGGTTTGACTTCGGTATATGGCAACGATATCGTGGTTATGGATTTTAATCCGGACATAATTGAAATTTTAAAAAATAATTCAATAAATTATGTATATGGAGATGTTTCGGATCCTGAGGTGTTAGAAAATCTTAATTTGGAGAAAGCGGAGTTGATAATATCAACTGTCAGAGATTTGAAAGATAACCTTTTTTTGCTGGATTATATAGGAAGTATAAAATCCAAAACGATTTTAATTGTTTCCGCAGAAGATATTGAACAATCTATAAAACTTTATGAACGGGGAGCTCATTATGTTTCTTTGCCAATGGACCTTGAAGGCACTAATGTAAATAGAATGATACATGAGCATATTCGCGATCCAAAATGGTTTGTTTTGGAACGGGAGAAAAAGTTGACGGAAGTAAAAAACCGCTATGCCAAAATTTATAGCTAAAAATGAAGGATTTTTCTGTGATAACTGTCACCAACAAACAGAGCCAATAAAGTTTGGTGGTTCTTACCGAAATCACTGCCCATTTTGCTTGTATAGCAAACATGTTGACGGAAAAGTGCCGGGTGACAGAGGTCAACCCTGTCATGGGTTGATGGAACCTATTGGGGTGACTACCAAAAGCGGCGGGGAGTTTTCGTTAATCCATAAATGTATCAAATGTGGTTTTCAACGTCTAAACCGCATCGCCGGTGATGATGATACTGATTTGATCACCAAAATTTCAGGATTTGTAATAAAATAAAAAGTAGAAAAGATTCTATCGCTTCGCTCCAGAATGACGCTATAATAGCATTGTGTTTAAATTTGAAGTTACTGCCACAGATAAAAAAGCCCGGGTAGGGAAATTGACCAGTCCTCATGGGGTGGTAGAAACTCCATTATTTTTACCGGTGGCAACGCAGGCCAGCGTAAAATCCCTAACCCCCGATGATTTAAAAGAAATCGGTTGCGGGATGCTTCTTTCCAACACCTACCATTTATTTTTGCGTCCCGGGGCAGAGACTGTTTCCAAACTTGGAGGATTGCATAAATTTATGGATTGGAATGGCCCTATTTTGACAGATTCCGGTGGTTTCCAGGTATTTTCTCTAGGATTTGGAATGGAGCATCAAATCAGTAAATTATATAGTGGAGATATTGTTTTGGGGGATCAACAAACAAAATCATTGGTTCCCAGAACAAAATTATGCAAGATTGAAGAAGAAGGACCCACTTTTCAATCACATATTGACGGATCGGTTCACTTTTTTTCTCCGGAGATTTCCGTGGAAACACAAGTAAAATTGGGTGCAGATTTTATTGTGGCTTTAGACGAATGCACCAGTCCA
>CAYHYP010000010.1:7514-13635 GCA_964360925.1 uncultured Gammaproteobacteria bacterium
CGTCATCCTGGAGCCCGAAGGGCGATAGGATCTTCCAAAACAGATGCTATCGCTTCGCTCCAGCATGACGATAGCCAGCAAATGTTTGGGGTAATCCAGGGTGGGCCTTTTGAAGATCTGAGAACTAAATCAGCAAAATTTGTTTCAGGTAATGATTTTTTTGGAGTGGGAATCGGAGGAGCTCTTGTGTCCAAGGGAAAAATGCACCAGATTTTGGATTGGATAAATCCCCATCTTGATCCCGGTAAACCCCGGCATTTGTTGGGAATAGGAACCGTAGATGATATTTTTGAAGCGGTGGAGCGGGGAGTGGATATTTTTGATTGTGTTCATCCCACCCGTATTGCCCGGACCGGAATTTTACTGCCAAATATTGATATTAACAAAGCAATTTATAAGGAAGATAAAACTCCCGTAGTGGGAAATTTTACCCGCGCGTACTTACATCATTTGTTTAGAACCAGAGAGCTTTTAGCCTATCGTCTGGCCACAATTTATAATTTACGATTCATGATGAATTTAATGGCAGAAATAAGACTGGCAATAAATGAAAACCGATTTGCAAAGGTGAGGGAAAAATGGATACAATGAAGTAGTATGCGCCGAAAATATCTGCCCAGATCCGGCCCAAATTTTTTGGGTTTATTAGTTTTTTTGATAGTTATCATTGCTGGATTTTTCGCGGCTCTGCAAGTAATTCCGTTAATTAAATCTGACCAATACGGTAAAGCTGACAGATTTAATTTCGCCATTGCCGGAAATAATACCGCTTTGGTTTCTTTAAATAACTTTCAAAAAAGTGCCGTTTTTTTAAAATTTCCGGATAATTTGTATATGTCCGAAGTAGCTTTTGGATATGGAAAATATCCCATTTCTTCAGTCTATAGCGCCGGGCAACTGGACCGTCGGGGAGGGGAGACACTGTCTCAAACTTTGGCGGAATATGTAGGTATTCCTATTGGCGGTTATGTTTATCTGAAAGAAAACGGGCAAACATTGAAAAAAATTATTTTATCCAAAGACTTTCTGGTTTCCCAAAGTAATATTTCTTTCCCGGATAAACTGCAAATTATGTATTTGGTTTTTAATCTCCGCGATGATAAAATTAAAGAAATCAGTTTGGATAAATATTCCTCTCCTTTGGTTTTGGCCGACGGATCCGTAGCTTCTTCTTTGGAAAAAGATGAACTGGATAATTTTTTTGCCGGATTATTTTTGGAAAATTCGCTGCAGGATGAAGATTTGCGTCTGGAAGTTATTAATACCACAAAAGTATTTGGCTTGGGCTCGCGGGTTTCCCGGACTTTAACCAATATTGGAATTGCGGTTGTTAATGTTGATTCATCAAGTTTATTGCTTCCTAATTGTAAAATAGAGGCAAGCGGAAAAGCGTTAAAATCTAGAACTGTTTTACGGATAGCGGCCATTTATGGTTGCACCGTTTCCAAAACGGAAACTGAAAACCGGGCGGAAGTACGGGTATTTATGGGCGTGGATTATGCTAAAAAAATAGAGTTATGACCAAAGAATTTTTTCTGGCAATTTTAATAATTTCTGCGGCAATTTCGTTGTGGTCTTTACGCGATTTCCGGCAGGCGAAATTTAAAAATAAAATTTTTAGAAAAGAAAAAAAGGGGCTATTTGGCGTAATTAGGATTCCTCATCATCGTGGAGTTGGCGACTCATAGGGTGCTCGTCTTCCACTTCTTCTTCCCCCGAAGGCGCTGTAGCGACTGGTTCTTCCCGGATGAAACTAAAATAATCATTTGTGGTATTCATAAAAGAAGCAGTATCGGCAAATCTTTTGGCACGGTGAGTTTCTCTGACAAAAATTATCAGAGAATTTTTAGTAACGGATTTTATATATGCAACATAAGTATTTCCCCCTTTAATTAACATTGCCAACCGGTGTCCCACGTCATCGGGTAGCGATCCCAAATAATTTCCACCACTATCTAAAGCGACGACAGTCCGTCTTTTACTACAAAGAGTGATTTGGTCGGCCTGATCAAGTTTTAAAAGAAGATTGCACGAAGCCAAATTGACAAGTTGAATAAGTTTTGTTCTTCCGGGTTCCTCCAGAAAATTGACAATAGGGTGAATTTTGCCTACAGATTTTTTCGGAGAGCCGGCTTGTTGCACCGTTCTGGCCAAATTTCGCGCGGCAATTTGATCGTAACGGTTAATTTTTAAGACTTTTCTGAAAATACCGGCGGCTTTTTTATTATCTCCCAGTTCCAAATAGGCCTTGCCGATACGGTTTAAACAATCCGTATCTTCCGGATTCTCACAGAGAATTTTGTGGTTAATTTCCACGGCAACCTCCCAGTTTGCACAAAGGGCAGCTTCTATTGCTTGTGGTGTCAAATCACCCATAAAATTAACTTGTGTTAGAATAGCACTAATGAGTGGTCATTCCAAGTGGTCAACTATAAAGAGACAAAAAGGCGCCAACGACACCAAACGGGGGGCTGTTTTTACAAAGTTGGCAAATGCCATTACTATCGCCGTTAAACAAAACCACAATCTTGCCATTGCTTTAGAAAAAGCCAAACAGGCAAATATGCCCAAAGATAATATTCAAAGGGCAATGGACAGGGGGGGGAAGACGACCGAAGGCGGTGAGCTTGCAGAATCCGTTTATGAAGGTTTTGGACCGGGTGGAGTGGCTATTATTATTGAAACAATTTCAGACAACAATACCAGAACTGTCAATGAGCTTCGGAATATTTTTAACAAAATGGGCGGGAATCTGGGGAGTCTGGGTTCCGTTTCGTATTTATTTACCAGAGTAGGGGAAATTGAGGGAGAAACTTTTGAAAAAGCTTTGGAAGTTGAAGCTTTGGATTTTGAAGACGGGATTTTGTATACTAAACCGGAGGATTTACATAGAATTGGAGAAATTTTAGGGAAAACCGGGTCCTTAATTTTTAGACCAAATAAAGATACAATGATTCAAGTGGGGGATCCAACCAAACTCCACGCCCTTTTAGACGCCATTGATGATTTGGATGATGTACAAGAAATATATACAAATGTCCAAATTTTGTAAATGAGATTTAGAATTATAACAATAGATCCCGAAAAAAAATTAGTTTTTGCGACGGAAGGAAAGAATTTACCACCGGGGATTCCTTTTGCAGTTGACGAAAATGAATTACAAAAATTAAAAAGTGTTCCGGTTGAGGTTGATGCGACATGGAAAAGTTCAGGTCATTCTCCGGAGGGAAGAAGATTGGAAAATATTATAGTAATTTAAGATACTAATTAACCTTATTTCCGCACTAGGGATTTTAAGGTTAGGCAGAGATAGATCCTAGTGGTGGAACCACGAGCTTGCTCATCGCTCGTTCCACTCGCTCCAGGATGACGAACATGGTGATTTCTGTTATCATAATTTGATGTTAATTTTAGGAATTGATCCGGGGACCGCGAGATTGGGTATCGGTTTAATAGAAAATAGCGGTAAAGAGTTAAAATATATCCACGCCGAGTGTTTGGAAACATCAATGGAGGCAACGATGCCCGAGAGACTCTTTTTTCTTCAGGAAGCAATTTCCGATATTTTAATCAAATATAAACCCGATGTCATGGCTGTGGAATCGTTATTTTTTGGCATCAATGCCCGGACTGCTATTGCCGTGGGGCAGGCGAGAGGTGTTATTTTAGCAACGGCAGGAAGACACAAAGTTCCGGTTTTTGATTATCAGGGACTTTCGGTAAAATTTGCCATTACCGGTTCCGGGAAATCAAAAAAGAAGGAAATTCAGGAAGGGGTAAGGAAAATTTTAAAGATGAAGAATATAATTAAACCCGATGATGCCGCCGATGGTCTGGCAATTGCTATTACACATCATATAAAAACAAATGACAGTATAGATTCTGGACTCGGCCAGAATGACGCATGAAGTTATGTCAAAAAGACAAAAATTCGTAATTGCTACTTTTGTACTTTTATTAGGAGTAATCCTTTCCCGATTTGGTTTAGGACAATTTTTGCAGTGGCGTTTCAGAATTATTCTTTTTTCACTTTTGGCAATAGCCGCCTCCATTTGGGCTTTGCGGGATGAAGATTTTTCCGGAATAGAATGGTTCACTTTACCCATTCTCCCGGCGATGTTTGCCATTTCCGGAGCTTTAGTTTTTCCCTTGATTCCTTCGGGTTTTGATTCTATTCTTACGGTAAATATTTCTGCCGATACCAGCTGGTTTTTAGCTTTGTTGCTTAAAGTTATTTACCTGGCAATGTTTGCAATAGGGTATTATGCTGCGGTTTTGACTTCTAATATTTATAATATTGCCGCTATTCGTAATATTCAGCTGCTACGGGTTGCGCATTCGGTGGGCTTTTTAATTACGGTTGCCACCGCACTTCTATTTTATATCGTCATTTTTTCTTTGCATGTTTTCAGTTTTTTAAATTTCGTTTTAATTTTTGCCATTTCATTACCGTTGGTATTTCAGGCAATTTGGAGTGTTTCATTGGAGGAGAAAATAGAGGAGAGTACTAAAAATTTTTCTTTGATATCTGCGGTAATTTTAGGAGAAGTTGCCTGGGTTTTATCATTTTGGCCAATCGGTATTTCCATAATGGCCCTTTTCTTGACAGCTATTTTTTACGAGATGGTAGGGATTATTCAATATTATCTTGGGCAACGACTTAACCCAAAAATTATAAATGAATTTATTTCTGTTGCCGTAGTAGTTTTTTTAATTACCATCTTCACTGCAACGTGGGGAGGGTAACACATGAATTTACAATTTACAATTTACAATTTTCAAAAATATTTTTTATGCTTGTTTTGAAGTAGAGGAGAGAGAAGAGAGAAATAGCCCATAATATATATCATGAATATTGGGGATAAGTTTTCACGAAGCTAGGGGACTATTTTTCACGAATATCAAACTAGATCATCAGCACCCATAAAAAACCCGAATGCCACGCACGGAAATGATGGAGAGGAGCGGTGTTATGCTCCAAATTAAAACAGATCCTATCGTTCGCTTCGCTCTCTCCAGGATGACGATATTACGCACGGAAATCATCAAATAGATTGATGATATGCTCCAAAGTAGAGTGGAGGGGATGTGTCATCCCGAACTTGTTTCGGGATCTCTCAACTTGTTTGAGTAGTGACTCGCATTCGCGAGAGATGCTGAAATAAATTCAGCATGACACAAGTATATTTATGAAGGCAACGGCACAACAGTGCTCTCTTAGTGCTATGCCACTACGGCAATTAAGGCTTGACATTAGCACTGGAGAATGAGAGACTGATTACGTCGTAAATTGTATCTTTAACGACGCGACCGAAATCAAGGTGCCTGGAGAAGTGGTTTTTATCGTTTAAAGAGTCTCACTATTTTGGTCATTAAATGTTTATAATTGAATCTGTTCTATCCTTATGATTACCGTCTTATTGCCCATTTGTTTTTAGGTACATAAATCCCCTACTATAGGGTTATTGGAGAATATGCAGGATAAATTACTTGTTGAGTACATTACAGATTTTTTGGAATATTGTGAGTTGGACCGGGCGCTGTCGCCATTGACGGTCAAAATGTATGGCTATTATTTAAGCAGTTTTTCCGGTTGGTTAGGTGAAAAGCCTTTAAAACCGGACGAATTGACTGAAGATGTAATCAGGGATTACAGGTTGTATTTAAGCCGTTATGTAAACCCCGTTAAAGGGCCTTTAAAGAGATCCACTCAAGGATATTTTTTAATTGCTTTGCGGGCTTTTGTAAGATATTTGAATAAAAAAGGAATTAAAACGTTGGCCCCGGATCAAATAGAACTTGGCAAAAACCGCGACCGCAGTATTAAATTTTTAACCCATGAGCATCTGGAACAAATGTTGGCTCAACCTGACACAAGTAAACCCGAGGGGTTAAGAGACCGGGCAATTTTGGAGCTGTTGTTTAGTACCGGACTTCGGGTTTCGGAATTGGTAAAACTTGACCGGGAAAAAATTAATTTGGAAACTAAAGAATTTGGCATTATTGGTAAAGGTGGTCGGGCCCGGGTGGTGTTTGTATCCACCAGAGCCGCAGAAATCGTTTCCAGGTACCTTGTGCAGCGTCAAGACATTTGGAGCCCGCTGTTCATCCGTTATAGCGG
>CAYHYP010000011.1:0-13129 GCA_964360925.1 uncultured Gammaproteobacteria bacterium
CGAGAGTAAAAAGAAAAAGGCTTAAAATTACCAACACTTTTATTTAATTAAGCCTGTCATCCCGAACTAGTTTCGGGATCTCTGACGAATGTCAGAACTCGCATTCGCGAGAGATGCTGAAATAAATTCAGCATGACATATTTTAAAGTTCAGCATGACACAGGGTCATTCCGGGCTTGACCCGGAATCTATAATATTTAAAGTATTGTTCCGTCTCCTGTCCCTTCGGATTTTTGTGGCAAAATAAAACAGTCCTGGCCAAAAGAATTGACACCGACAAATTCTCCTTCTCCTTGGAAAATTTTTTCCAACGATTCACAACTTTTACAGCCGTTATGCGGGCAGTCAAACTTCTTTAAAGCCCGTGCCAGTTTTATTTGTTTGGCAATTTTTAAAATTTTTTCTGCGGATTCTTTTAAATCCGGTAATTCTTTTGGAGTAGGCGCATCTTGGGTTTCCAAATACCAATATGCGGCGCTGTCTACTTTTCTTTTTTGGCAATTATGAACCAAAAGATGATAAATCGGAAGTTGTAACGAGTCGGCTTTTTCCTCCATTTTGCTGGTTTTAAAATCAATAATTTTGACACTGTCCGTTTCGGGGAGATATTCCAACCAGTCTATTTTCCCGCAAAGTAAAATGTTGTCTTCCGGAGAAAGCCAAAAAGAGGGCAGATCCATATCTATTTTTACCGCCAGACGAGACAGGGGTTCGGGATTTTTTTCTATGCGGCGGAGCATTTCTTTTCCCCGCTCTTTATATTTATTTTCAGTTTCTGTATCAATAAATCCTCCGACTTTTCCACTAAATTTTTTCCAGACAGATTCAAATTTAGGCAGTAAGGGGTCGTTAAAACGGGAATTGGCGGGTAAAATTGAAAGGGATTCCAGAACTTCGTGGACGGCACTGCCTAAAGTCATTGGGGGAGTTGTCAACTGAATTTTGTGCCCGGTTTGCGCCCGTTTATAAATATTTTTTAAATAGTAAGCCCGGGGGCATTTGATAAAGTCCGAGAGGGATGAATGTGAGACCCAGGTAGCACTATATTTATCTTTTGCCATAATTAGATTATATACTACTATTTAAACAAGGTTCTCAACCTTGCATGTCCAGCCATGACAATGCATTTTCGTTTTCGGATTCAAGGGAATAAAAATCCATGTCAATATTTGCAGATGAATCGGCTTTTGTATCTTCTGTAAACTCAATAAAATTCTGTTTTTTTCTCAATTCGTTATTTGAGAAGAAATCCAAAATTATTTTTGTGTTAATCCAAGATGTGTTTCTATTCCCAAGATATTCTTCGTAGCTACTATATGGATAATTTTTAAAACTATCCGGATTACGATGAATATATCTACAAACCCACAAAAGATAATTTTCATTGTCAATATCAACCGCTTTAAAGGCTCCCTGGAAAAGGGGGCCGATCCGTTCGTATTTTTTATTAAAGTACATCCCATACCGCGTACAAAGAGATTTTGTAAATTCGGAAATGATTGTTGGAGTAGTTTGTCTGACTAAAAAATGAAAATGATTAGAGATTAAACAATAGGCCAGTAGATCAATTTTTCCAAAATAATTTTTCTGTGTCCACGTCCTTTTACTTACAAGGATCTGATCCTTGTTAGGTACGGGGGAAAGAGATGATTTTAAAATATGAAGGAAATATAAGTAATCTTTGTGTTCCAGAAATATATCCCTTTTTTCTACACCACGGTTGTATAGATGATAGTAACCGTTCTCTAGGTATGCTCTTATTGTGTTTTTCTTAGGCATTTATATAATGGTACAACAAGGATCTGATCCTTGCAAGGTTATAAAGTAGCTTCGCCGAGAAGGCCGGGGAGCAAATTTTCTGTTTTTTCTATTTTGGCCACGACTTCAAACTTACCGTTTTCTCCATATGAAATTGGTGAAGTTTCTGCTTCTAATTCCATTTTCGGCTTATTAAATTTTATTTTTATTTTTACGGGTGTTAAAAATTTTTCCAATTGATCCTGACTGATCTGAAAGACAAAAGTTAATGAATTTAAATCCAGAATTTTAATAGCCGAATTTGCCGGGGTGACATTTAATCCCGCAATAAGATTTTCCGACTGGACAATAACTCCATCAATTGGGGAAAAAAGATTTGTTTGGTCCAATTTTTGTTTGGCGATTTCTACGTCTTTAACGGAAACATCAAGGTTAGACTGGTTTTTTATGTTTTTTGCGAGGTCAAATTCCGCTCTTATTCTATTGTAGTCTGCCAATTGCCGGTCTAAATCTGTTTGCAGGGGTTTTGTGTCCAACGAAGCCAGTTGCTCTCCTTTGGTAACTTTTTCACCTGTAGATTTCCCCACCCAGGCAACTTGTCCGGAGAATGCAAAGCGGACTTCGTAAATTTTTCCTGCAACTTTTCCTTCAAAAGATTTCATTAATATCAGTGTAACACAAAACTAAGTCAGGTTTAAACTTCTTTATTTATTATGTGTACAAAATCCTTATTCTCCAAAATAATTTTTGGTAATACAGATGGTTTTATGACCACACTATTAAAATCTTCTGGTTTAATTGCAACAAATCCCATGTTGCGTGGGTTACTAGACTTTAACTCACTTAATTTCAAACTTATATCAATATTAACACGATAAACTAGTGAAAGTTCATGATACTTTCCACCTTCACTCGGCCAAACAAAAAAATTCTCGATCAAAGCAACTAGTTTTAAATCAGTACATTTCAAGCCAATTTCCTCCATTAGCTCTCTTTTGATTGTGTCTGACGAATTTTCATTGATACTTGCTTTACCACCAACAGTAAATAAAAATCCATCGCTAGATTTTTCAAAAATATAGCCATCAGGAGTGTTTAAGAGTACAACAACTCTGTAATTAAATATTGTATCTTCTACAACAAATTGTATGTCACCTTTTTGCATTATTTAAGCTTATCATAAAATATAAGGTAGAAAATAGATTCTATCGCTTCGCTCCAGAATGACGGTGAGCGGGTGATGGGAATTGGACCCACCGTCTTTTCCTTGGGAAGGAAACGTGTTACCGATACACCACACCCGCGGTAATTTATTTTAACACAAAGATTCTATCGCTTCGCTCCAGAATGACGGTTAGCGCGGGATGGATAGGACATTGCCGGCGTGAATGAAATCGGGACTTACTAGCTTATTATCCTTGGTAATCTCAATGTATTTATACGGATCACCGTATGCCCGCAAGGAAATTGTCCAAAGATTATCCCCCTTTACCACGGTATAACTTGACCCTCTTATGCTTGTTAGCGTATTTGGGTTATACGATGGTACATTGGGGATCGTTAGTTTTTGCCCTACTTCAATTTCCTCCGGATTTGACAAATTATTTTCTTTGACGATATCCACATAGTTAAAACCGCTGGAATAATACTTTTCGGCAATATCCCAAAGGCTTTCTCCGCTTTTTACGGTATGAGTTGCCGGTAAAGAAATTGTGGATGTGGCTTCTGTAATTTCACCACCGTTTATTTCTTGTTCCGCCGGAATTTCGTTAATAACGGATTGTGGACGATTGATACGGAAATAATTAAAAGCCAAAAGACCTAGTAAAATCACCGCGATCACCCCTAAAATTAGGCTGACTATTGATTCATTTACAACCGGAATAATTTCTTTTTTCTTTGTTTTCAAATAATTTCACACTCCTTCGGGCAGAAGATAACAGCAGGCAGTTTGCGGATCCGACCGGATTCGAACCGGCGATCTCTTCCGTGACAGGGAAGCGTGATAACCGCTACACTACGGATCCTTCCGTGCTACAATAATACCAAAATATGACAAATTTGGAAATAGCTAGGTTACTTAGACAAATTGCGGCGGCGTATACGATTTTGGGGGAAAATAGATTTAAGATTATTGCTTATGAAAATGCCGCTACGGCAATTGAGCATGCAACTTCAGAAATGCAGGATTTATGGGAAGAACAAAAACTTGACACTATTCCCGGATTAGGTACTTCAATTACCGCTCATTTGGATGAAATATTTAAAACAGGTCACTCAAAACATTTTGACGAAATCTTGAAAAAAATAAATCCAAAAATTTTTCCGCTTTTGGAAGTTCCGGGAATCGGCCCCAAAAAAGCTTTAGAAATAGTTAAAACCGGTAAAATTCCTAAATATTTGGAAGCTAACATTAAACGTTATAAAAAAGGCAATGTAAAAGAAAAAAGGATAGATTTACCCACGGCGGATAAAATTGCTAACGAGATAATAAAATATTTGAGGGATATGGGGGATTTGGGGGATATGGAGATTAATAAATTAGGAAGTTTACGGCGTCAGGTAAGTACTATCGGGGATATAGACATCTCAATAGCTACAAATAATCCTGAAAAAATTATTAACCAGTTTGTGAAATACCCAGGGAAAATTATTGAGCGTGGACCTACTGGAGCCTCTATTTTATTGTCTTCCGGCACACAAGTAGATTTAAGAGTAAGCAAACCGGAGGAATATGGCGCGATGTTGCAATATTTTACCGGGTCCAAATATCACAATATTAAATTAAGAGAGTTTGCACAAAAAAAGGGATATTCAGTTTCAGAATATGGGATTAAAAGTTTAAAAAGCTTAAAAGTTCAAAAGTTTAAAACAGAAAAAGACTTTTACGAATTTTTAGGTCTTGATTATATTCCACCGGAGTTAAGGGAAGCTGCCGGAGAAATTGAGGCGGCTTTGGAACATAGGCTTCCAAAGTTAGTTGAACTATCCGATATTAAGGGGGATTTACATATGCACGCCAGTTTTGCCCAAGGAACAAGCCATGATAGCGGGGAAAATACCATAGGGGAGATGAGGGAGATAGGGGAGATGAGGGGATACGAATATATAGCCATTACGGATCATAATCCCAGTTTATCCGGGCATAATTCTGACCAAATAATATCCGAAATGCAGAGACGAAAAAAATACTTTGATGATATGGGTACTAAAAGTGTTCGGGTAATAAATATGCTTGAAGTTGATATATTACCAAATGGTGATCTGTCTGTTCCCAATGAAGGTTTAGAATATCTTGACGGTTGTTTAGTATCCATCCATTCGTCTTTCAATATGAACAAAGAGGAAATGACTAAACGGGTTTTAAGTGGCCTTTCTAATCCCGTAGCCCGCATTTTTGCTCATCCAACAGGCCGTTTGCTGGGAAAAAGAGACGGTTATGATTTGGATTGGGACCAAATTTTTAAAGTTTGCCTGGAGCACAATAAGGCGTTGGAAATAAATTGTTCGCCTAACCGCCTGGATTTGCCGGATACCCTGGTTCGGGAGGCCATAAAACACGGGGTTAAAATTACAATTGGAACCGATGCCCACATTAAAGATGATTTGGGTCTTATGAAATATGGCGTTTCGGTTGCCCGACGTGGTTGGGCTCAAAAACAGGATATTTTAAATACTTTATCTTTCGATGAAATTATTAAATGGATTAAATTAAGAACATGATTTTATCATTAGCACTATTTGTACTATTTGCCATAACTGTGGGATATGGGGGGTTTAGGGGGTATGGGGGAATTTTGGCCGGGGTTCTGGCTACTTCTTATATAGTTTTTATTTACTTATTTGGTTCTAAATTAGTTTTAAAGTTTACCCAGATTAAATCGGGATTCAATATTTTGGATAAATTATCTCCGGAAATACAAAGTTTTAATCCAAATATTTATTTAGAAAATTCCAATAAAATTATTGTTTATTCGTATCCAAAAAAGAATATTTGTTTGAGTCAAGGGGTTTTAGATAAATTAAATAAGAGTGAATTGGAATCTATTATAATGAGGGAAATTATTAGGATAAAAAGGGGTGAGGTTTTACACGAATTTTTTTTGAAAGCAATGTGTGGACCTTTGTATATTCTGTTTGTAAAAAACACGGATTTGGAGACTGATTATGAAACCGCAAAATTAACCGGAGATCCGGAAACACTGGCTATGGCCCTTGAAAAATTATATGGAAATTCGGACCGGATAGATCAACTAAGAAAGATATGAACATGAAAACAATTTTAGCGGTTTTATTGGGGCAGGCCGTAAATAAAATCAGCAGAATATTTAAAATAGGAGCCGGAGCTACCTGGCCGGGAGAAGTAGCGCTTTTTGTTGACCCTTCTTTAATCGGCAAACTTATTTCTAAAAATTCAAAAGTAATTTTGGTAGCGGGAACAAACGGAAAAACAACGACTTCTAAAATGATTGTTTCTCTTTTGGGAAAGTCGGTTATTCATAACGATTCCGGAGCAAATTTATTAAATGGCATCGCTTCTGTTTTGGTTAAAAACTATTTTAAAAAACCCCCCGAATACTATGTTTTTGAAGTGGATGAAAATTATTTAATTGAGACCCTGAAACAAGTTCAGGGTGACACACCGCGAGTTCAGCATGACACAGATTGTCATCCTGACGAAGGTCAGGATCTCCGGCATGACCATATTACTGTTGTTTTATTAAATTTATTTAGGGATCAGTTGGACAGATATGGTGAAACGGATAAGATAGCCAAAAATTGGATGAATTTGGAGGGCTGGTCTAATTTGATTGTAAATGGGGACGATCCACAATTGGCTTTTATCGGACAGAAAATGGAAGGGAATGTTTACTTTTTTGGTCTAAACAACAAAAATCTTTTTTTGGAAAAAATGCAACACGCTACGGATTCAATTTATTGTCCGAATTGCGGTGATAAACTGAAATTTTCCGGAATATATTTTTCCCATTTGGGAGAATATAAATGCGGGAAATGTGGATTTGCCCATCCTAAGACCAATATGGCCTATAAGACCAATTGGAAATATCAATTAGAGGGAATATACAATATATATAATTACTTAGCGGCGGAATTGACGGCGGAAGTGTTGGGAATTAAGAAAACTGTAATTGATTTTGAGCCGGCGTTTGGAAGGGGCGAGGAAATAAACGGAACAAAAATTTTACTGTCTAAGAATCCGGCAGGTTTTAACGAATCACTACGAACCGTAATAAATTCACAAAAGAAGGGCCCTTTGTTATTGTCACTAAATGACAGAATCCCCGACGGACGGGATATCAGTTGGATTTGGGATGTGGATTTTGAGATGCTGAAACAAGTTCAGCATGACATTTTTGTTTCCGGAGATAGAGCTTTAGATTTGGGATTAAGATTAAAATATGCAGAAGTACCATTTGAAATAAAACACCAAATAAATGTTTTCTGGATTTTGGCAACATATTCCGCGATGTTGGATATTAGAAAAGAACTTATAGGGAGGAAAATTTTATGAATTTAAAAATTTGTTGGCTATATCCGGATTTGATGTCTACCTACGGTGACCGCGGGAATATTATCTGTTTACAAAAAAGGTGTCAGTGGCGAGGAATTGAAACTGTCGTGCAAAACGAAATTGAGGGGGCGGATTTAATTGTAGGCGGAGGGGCACAGGATCGTCAGCAGGAAATTGTGATTGAAGATTTGAGACTTAAAAAAGATTTACTTAAAAAAATGTTTGATGACGGAGTGCCGGGATTATTTGTTTGCGGATCGCCACAGCTTTTGGGCCATTATTATGTTTTGGCTGATGGACGAAAGGTAGAAGGATTGGGAATTTTTGATATGGTGACAAAATCCGGCTTTGGCAAACCACGTTTGATTGGAAATTTAGTGGCACAGATTAGTCATGCGGAGATGCTGAAACAAGTTCAGCATGACACTATAGTAGGTTTTGAGAATCACAGCGGGAGGACGTATTTGGGAAAAATAAAGCCATTTGCGCAAGTAATTTCCGGTTTTGGAAATAATGGAGAAGATAAAACAGAAGGAGCAATATATAAAAATTGCTTGGCAACATACTCTCATGGGCCATTTTTACCAAAAAACCCTCATATTGCCGATTGGCTGGTAAAAACTGCTCTTGAGGTAAAGTATAAAAAAGAGGTAGAATTGGAGCAGTTAGATGACAGATTAGAAAATAAAGCTCATGATTTCATCATCAAAAATAGCAAAACTGGCAAATTTATCTCTGGTTAATCCTTCCGATTTTGATCAAAAACTTGAGGAAACAATAAAGTTTGTTGACGTATTAAAAAAACTTAACACGGATAAAATTTCTCCCACTTTTCAGGTTGGCAATAGCGTTAATGTTTGGCGGGAAGATAAAATCCAGACAGAGAGAATTATTCCGGCAAAAAAATATCAATCTAAAGTTGTATGGAATTAAATGCTTTTATCACTATCTGCGGAGATAAAAATGGCGTAGCCATAAAGGATAATTTTTGTACCAAAGGCATTTTGACAACGGCGGCTTCTAAAATATTGGGGAATTTTATTCCTCCGTACAATGCAACGGTGGTTGAAAAAATATTGGAAAGCGGGCAAAAAATAATGGGGAAAACCAATATGGACGCTTTTGCCCATGGGTCATCAACGGAAACTTCCGATTACGGCGTGACACAGAATCCATGGGATTTTACAAGAGTGGCCGGAGGATCAAGTGGCGGTTCTGCAGCGGCAGTGGCGGCGGGAATGTGTGATTGGGCTCTTGGAAGTGAAACAGCCGGGTCAATACGGGGACCGGCGGCTTGGTGCGGCGTAGTGGGATTAAAGCCAACATATGGACGGGTCAGCCGTTACGGCCTTATTGCCATGTGCTCCTCTACCGACTGTCCGGGGCCACTGGCGAAAACTGTTTCCAAAACCCGCGACGCATATAATTTAATAAAGGGTATAGATGTTAAAGATGCAACAACTGCTACTGGTGAGTTTAAGGGTATAAAAAGTATAAAAAGTTTAAGAATAGGATTACCAAAGCAATATTTTTTAAAAGATGCCCAGACAGGAATTAATGAAACAGTTTTAAAGGGGGCAAAAGTACTGGAAAAATTGGGAGCAACTTTGGTAGAAGTAGAAACGATGGATCCAAAATATGCCGTTGCCGCATATACGGTTATTCAAAGATCGGAGGTTTCGTCTAATTTAGCGCGGATGGACGGAATCCGTTTTGGATTGGAAAGAAAAAATTTTAACGAGGAAAATACCAGAAGAATAATGCTGGGAACCTTTACACTGCAATCGGGATACTATGACGAATATTACAAAAAAGCCCAACAGGTAAGAACTTTAATCGTTGAGGATTTTAAAAAATTATTTACTGAAGTAGATTTGCTTTTGGCCCCCACAATGCCCTTTATTGCTCCTAAAATTGGAGTGACAGAAGGACAGGCAATGTATGGGGAACTGGCGGATATTTTGTCGGAACCGTCGGCGATGGCCGGACTGCCGGCTATCTCATTGCCCTGCGGGTTTGTAGAAAAAATGCCTGTAGGAATGCAACTTATAGGACCAATGTGGAGTGAAGAATTAATTTTAAATGTGGCAGAAGAATATGAAAAAAATACCCATCATCGGGCTTGAGGTACATGTTGAGTTGGATACAAAATCCAAGATGTTTTGCGGGTGTCCGGCAGAGCATTTTGGGATAGAACCAAATACTCATACTTGTCCTGTGTGTTTAGGGCTTCCCGGGGCTCTTCCTGTTCCAAATAAAAAAGCCATTGAATGGACGATTATGTTGGGATTGGCACTAGAGTGCAAAATTAATTTAATTTCCAAATTTGACCGAAAAAACTATTTTTATCCTGATTTACCAAAAGGATATCAAATAACACAATATGACGAACCATTCTGTGAGAATGGAAAACTAGGAGATATCAGAATAAGAAGGGTGCATTTGGAAGAAGATACGGGCAAACTTCAGCACGACAAGGGTCTCACCCTTGTAGACTTTAATAGAAGTGGGGTGGCGTTGGTGGAAATTGTGACGGAGCCGGATTTTAGGTCTATAGAAGAAGTGGATATTTACCTAAAAAAACTTCAGAGAATCATCCGGTATCTGGGAATTTCCAATGCGGATATGGAAAAAGGAAGTATGCGATTGGAACCAAGCATCTCTTTATCAGATGACGGTAGCTTGCCAAATTACCGCGTTGAACTTAAAAATATTAATTCTTTTAGATTTGTAAGAAAAGCTCTGGAATACGAAATTGAAAGGCAACAAAAAGAACCGCATATTTTACAAACAAGAGGTTGGGATGATATCAAAGGCGTAACTTATGCCCAAAGGGAAAAAGAAGAAGCCCATGATTACCGTTATTTTCCGGAACCAGACATTCCACCCATACATTTTGACCAATTAACAATTAACAATTTACAATTAACAATTCCGGAATTACCTGATGAAAAATTAGAAAGATTTCAAAGGGAATATGGTTTGAGTGAATATCAGGCAAATATATTAACCGAAAATAAAACCACTGGAGATGATTTTGAAGAAAAAGTGAAAAGCCTAAAACTGACTCCGGTAGAAATTGCCAATATTATTATAAACAAGAGGTCTTTTGAAACCAAAGATAACTCCTTAGTAGACGAAAAAGAATTAAATAAGGTTATTGATACTGTTATGGAAAAAAATAGTAAGGCCGTGGCAGATTATAAAGCGGGGAAATTACAGGTTTTGGGATTTTTGATAGGAATGACACTGCGGGAAATTAAAGCCGACCGCAAACAAGTGGAAGATTTATTAAAAGCAAAACTTCAATGACAGATTTTGTGCATCTTCATGTTCACAGCGAATACTCGCTTCTTGACGGCCTTTCCAAAGTTAAAAAACTGGTAGCCAGGGTTAAAGAACTGGAGATGAGTGCGGTTGCCTTAACCGATCACGGAGTGATGTATGGCATTATTGAATTTTATAAAGAATGTCAAAGTCTTGGAGTAAAACCGCTTTTGGGAATGGAAGCATATACAGTTCCCGTTGATCATAAAAGAAAAGATACCAAAGATGACCGGGTAAATAATCATCTGGTATTAATTGCCAAAAATTATACCGGTTATAAAAACCTGATGAAAATAACCACCATCGCTCATCTGGAGGGATTTTATTACAAACCCCGTATAGATTTAAAAACATTAAAACTTTACAGCGAAGGATTGATTTGCCTTTCGGCCTGTCCCAAAGGAGAAATCGGACAATCTATTATAGAGGGGGATTTTGTGAAAACAAAAAAACAAATTGCGTGGTATGTGGATACTTTTGGAGAAGAGAATTATTTTTTGGAAATTCAAAGACATCAATATAAAGATTATTTTGCTAATTATGAAAATAACATTCCGATTTTGGAAAGACTGAAAACCGTACAGGAACAGGAAGATAAATGGGTGGCGGGAGTTGTAAAACTTAGTGGAGAGTTGGGGATACCAATGATTGCTTCCAACGATTCCCATTATTTGCGCCAGAGTGATGCTACTGCCCAAGACGCATTAGTATGTGTTTCCACCGGAAAAAATGTAAATGATACCAACAGATTGCGCTATGTTGACGCCCCTACTTTTCATTTGCGAACCCAAAAAGAGATGGAGGATATTTTTAGTGATATCCCTGCCGCTCTTAAAAATACCACGCGTGTAGCCAAAATGTGTGATGTAACTATTGAACTGGGAAAGTGGTTTTTCCCCAATTTTGATATTCCAGGAGGGAAAACCGCCCCGGAGTATTTACGCGAACTTGCCAATAAAGGGCTGAAAGAAAAATATTCAAAACCCGATGAGTCATTAATAAAGAGATTGGAATATGAATTGGAAGTAATTATTTCCAAGGGGTATGCTCCGTATTTTTTGTTGATGGGGGATTTGGTGAATTGGAGTACCGATAACGGTGTCATTACCAATACCAGAGGATCGGCGGCAGGATCTTTGGTTTCGTATGCTGTGGGGATTACCAATATTGACCCGATTTATTATGAACTTCCCTTTGAAAGATTTTTAAATCCCATGCGTCCTAAAGCCCCGGATATTGATTTGGACGTAGCCGATGATAAGCGGGATATGGTAATTGCCTACATGGTTAAAAAATACGGAGCGAACAAAGTGGCCCAAGTCTGCACTTTTGGACGGATGCTTTCCAGAGCGTCCATCAGAGATATTGGCAGGGTTTTGGGTTATCCGTATGCGGTTCCCGACAAAGTTGCCAAATTGGTGCCACAGGGTTCGCAAGGTTTTCCCATGACCTTAAATCAAGCGGTAGTAGTCTCCCAGGAATTTAAAGAATTGTATGATACGGATAAAGATGCCAAAACAATCGTAGATTTGGCTAAAGAAATTGAGGGAAATGCCCGGCATTCCTCGGTTCACGCCGCCGGAGTGGTAGTTTCCCCGGAATTGATGACGGATTACACGCCATTGCAACTGGAACCAAATGGGGAAAAAATTATTACCCAATATGAAATGCATGCTTGTGAAGATGTGGGTCTGGTTAAATTTGATATTTTGGGGATCCGGAATCTTTCTATTTTGGGAGCAGCTTTGACGGTGATTAAAAACGAAAGAAATGTGGATATTGATCTTTCAAAAATTCCTCTTGACGATAAAGACACTTTCAAAATGCTGTCCGACGGGGGGACGATGGGAACATTTCAGCTTGGGGGAAACGGAATGACCAAATGGCTAAAGGAATTAAAGCCTGCCAGGGTTGAAGATCTGATGGTAATGGTAGCACTTTTCCGGCCCGGTCCCATGGCTAATATCCCCGAATATATTGCCCGGAAAAACGGCAAAAACCCCGTTACTTATTTGCACCCGAAAATGGAAAATTATTTAAATAAATCCTACGGGATTTTAGTTTATCAGGAAGATATTTTGTTTACCGCTTTGGAATTGGCAGGTTACACTTGGGCGACTGTTGATGCATTACGTCAGGCTATCGGCAAGAAAAAACCCAAAGAAATGGCCCAGCAACACGAGATTTTTGTGGAAGGTTGTATAAAAAATTCCGGGCTATCCAAGGAAAAAGCAGAGCAAATATGGGAATTATTTGTTCCTTTTCAAGGATATGGTTTTAATAAAGCTCACGCCGCTTCTTATGGAGTAGTTGCCTATCAAACATCCTATTTGAAATGCCATTACCCCGCAGAATACATGACTGCTCGTTTGACGGCCGCATCCGGAGACAGTGAGAAAATTGCACAGGCGGTGGAGGAGTGTAAAAGAATGAAAATAGAAGTTTTGCGTCCCGACATAAATAAATCTGGAGTAGGTTTTACCATTGAAGAAGGAAAGGCCATAAGATTTG
>CAYHYP010000012.1:0-12576 GCA_964360925.1 uncultured Gammaproteobacteria bacterium
GGTACCTTGTGCAGCGTCAAGACATTTGGAGCCCGCTGTTCATCCGTTATAGCGGTCATGAGACGATTGAAAATAATGGAGAGAAAATGAGATTGACGGCCAGAAGCGTGGAACGGATGGTGACTAAATATTGTAAGGCGGCGAGAATTCCCGTAGCGGCAACTCCACACACATTAAGACATTGTCTTCATCCGGAAACGCGAATTTTTTCTTCTGATTCAGGAATTATTTCAGCTCGCAAACTTTATTATTCACAGGCTAGCTTAATTTCCGGCTTTGATTTTGAAACGGGAAAAATAACATATCAAAAGATAGTTGGAAAAGAAAGCCATATCGCCAACTTATATTCGGTTTGGGCAGATGGATACGAACTTGTTTGTTCAGCTAACCATCGACTTTTTACATTGAACCAAAATGGGATCGTTGAAATATTGGTCAAAGATTTAAAACCCGGCGATTTTGTTTTAGGTGTCAATAAAGTTAATTTTGTAGGAAAAAAATTTGTTGATCCGGAAATATCAAGGTTAATTGGCTATATTCTTGGAGATGGAGTTGTAAGTAAAGCCAGACGGGGAGTTATTATTCATGATAAAGATAAAAAAAATCTTGAATTTTATTTAAATATTATAAAAAACAAACTGTCGGGACAAGCTAAAATAGATAAATCAACGGAATCAAATTCTTTTAAGCTAACTTACTATTCGGGTCAATTTGTTAATTTTTTGCACGAGGTTGGTCTTACTGAAATTTCCAAAAATAAACGGGTCCCCCACCAAATTTTAAATTCCAATATAGAAGAGATTAAACAGTTTTTAGCCGGAATATATGATGCCGAAGGAAATTCATTTGATGCTCCACGTTATTTTTCATCGTCAAAAGATTTATTAAAAGATCTTCAAATGATGTTATTACGTTTAGGGATTGATGCCCATCTTCTTATGCGGGATCGTAAAGTGATTTTACCTCAAGGAAAACTGTTTAAACATAAATTTTATACTTTGCATGTAATCGGGAAAAAAGATCAGGAAAAATTTTTAAAGATAATTCCGACTTTAAAATTTGATACTTTGAAGACCGTGGGTGTTTGGAAAGAAGAAAAAATACCGGTAAATAAAATATTAGCAGCCATTTATTCTGATTTAGAAAATGATGGACAACGGGGGTTTCGTTATGCCATGCAAACAAATGAAGGAATAAAGTCAGATAGATATTTAAAAGAAATGATTCCTTTAAGATCAACAGTTACAAAATATCTACGCCAATTTAAAAAATTTGGATATAAAGATAAGAAATTAGAGATCTTAAAAAACATATATAAAAACAAGCAGTATAAATGGTTGGAAGTTAAAAAAAATATTCGACTCCCCTCCCCACGTAACACTGTTTTTGATTTTACTGTTTCGCCAAATGAAAATTTAATTACTGATGGATTTGTGAGCCATAACAGTTTTGCTACGGACCTTTTAATGAACGGCGCCGACCTGAGAAGCGTTCAGGAAATGTTGGGGCATAAAAATGTTGCCACAACACAAATATATACTCATGTTACCAATGCCAAACTCCGCGAAGTCCACGAAAAATACCACGATAAATAAATGTCATCCTGACGAATGTCAGGATCTCTGACGAATGTCAGACCCTCGCATTCGCGAGAGATGCTGAAACAAGTTCAGCATGACACATAATTTTAGCGTGTTTCGTAGGAGAGAGTTACTGTTACAGAAATTTCTGAACTCCCCACCTCAATTTTGTAAAAGAGAATTTAGATATTTTGTTTGAGCAGTATCATTTATTTGGACATCTTCTCCCTCCGGTCCGGTGGGCATTTCCATAAACCAAGCACCGTTCCCCAGTCTAAAATATGTCATGGAGAAATTATTTCTTGTGGCAGTAACATAAGTAATATTTCCCCTTTCCCTGATATGATATTCCGTTTCGCTCGTGTTCATATTCTAAAAAACCTATTAAAATTCTTTTTCTAGATTTATAGCGCGGTGGACTGTATCTGGAATTCGTCCATCCTTAAAATCGGAAAAAGTATAAACGTAAGCATCCGTATCTTCATTATAATCAACACATACGCGGCACCCCATTTTATCACGGTGATCATAACTTCTTGAACCATTCTCCCCTCTGACCCAAGGTGTTTTTTTTATTCCTTGATCAAAATGGGCCTCAAATCGTATATTTCGTCCTATATCTTTCCCAGGAATAATCACGGTCACACTGTTAGCCTCTTCTGTTCTCTCATTAAATTTGAAAACTGTTCCTAGTAAACTCATATTAAGGAGTATATCAAAATAGAACAACGAAATCAAATTGTGCCAATTTTTTCACACTTGCACACACCTGGTGTGTGTAGATTCAAATAGGTTCAATTAGTTCTTTATTCTCGCGTTCGCGAGAGATCCTGAAACAAGTTCAGGATGACACTTTGTGTCATTTTTCCAGTGTTGCCACGGCGGCGAGGTGGTCGGATTTGTCAGAGAAACGCATAAGAATAACTCCTTGGGTAGCCCGCGAAAGTTTGGGAACAGAGGTCAATGGTAATTTAATAACGATGCCTTTGGCAGAGGTCAAAATAAGTTGATCAACGTTTTCATCAACGGCGCGGGCGGTGACCAAACTTCCGGTTTTGGGAGTAATTTGCATAGCTTTTACTCCACTTCCGGCCCGTTTCTGTTTAGGAAATTGCGACATTTCCGTTCTTTTACCAATCCCCTTTTCGGAAACTACCAGCAATTCCCCTTCTTTAACCGTTTCCATTCCCACAACGTAATCATCTTTGGAAAGTTTTATTCCCCGGACTCCAATGGTATCCCGTCCTTGGGCTTTGGCTTCCGTTTCGGAAAATCTGATGGATTTACCCTGGTGAGTCACCAAAATAACTTCGTCTTTACCTGTAGTCAGCCTGGCCCAAACCAACTCGTCACCGGCCTCTAATTTAATTGCCGTAAGTCCGTTTTTACGGATGTTGGCAAACTCTTCCACTTTTGTTTTTTTGACAGTCCCCTTTCGAGTTGCCAGGAAAACAAAATTTGAAGTTTGGGAATAGGACAAAATTGATTGGACTGTCTCCCCTTGGGCAATATTTATAATATTTACAATTGCTTGGCCTTTTGTTGTCCGCGAAGATTCCGGCAATTCATAAACTTTTGTCTGATAAACCTTTCCTTTATCCGTAAAAAATAAAATGTTGTCATGGGCGCTGGCGGAAATTAAATGTTCAATCTCATCCTCTTCCTTGGTAGTCATTCCGTTGACGCCTTTACCACCGCGGGCCTGGGCGCGGTAAGCCGACGGTGAAAGCCGTTTGACATATCCGGTTTTGGTAACGGTGACTATCATAGGGTCATTGGGAACTAAATCTTCTTCACTAAATTCCCCCACTTTGCCTTTAATAACTTTTGTCCGGCGTTCATCACCAAATTTTTCTTTAAGATGTAAAAGTTCCGTTTTGATTACTCCCAACACTTTTTCCGGATGAGATAGCAGATCTTCCAGATAGGCAATAGTTTCCCGGATCATAGCCAGTTCGTCTTCTATTTTTTGTCTTTCCAAAGCGGCTAAACGCCGTAGTTGCATATCCAAAATAGCGGTGGCCTGAATTTCGGAGAGGGCGTATTTTTCCATTAATTTTCCTTTGGCATCTTCGGCACTGGCTGATTTTTTGATAAGTTCAATGACTTCATCAATATGATCTACGGCAATTTTAAGTCCTTCCAAAATATGTTCCCGGGCTTTGGCTTCTTTTAATTCAAATTGGCTTCGGCGGGTGACAACGCTTTGGCGGTGTTTTACAAATTCCATAAGAATCGCTTTTAATGTCAGAGTTTGGGGTGTTTGGTCAACCAAAGCCACCACGTTGACGGGATAGGAAGTTTGCAGTTCCGTGTGTTTAAAAAGATTATTTAAAACCGATTGAGGGCGAGCATCTCTTTTTAATTCAATATAAACGCGTACTCCGTGGCGGTCGGATTCGTCACGCAGGTCGGAAATTCCGTCCAGCTTTTTATCTTTAACCAAATCGGCAATCCGGGCGACCATATCAGCTTTGTTAACCTGATACGGAATTTCGGTGACGATGATGGCGGATTTTCCGTTTGACTGTTCTTCAATGGCAGTTTTTGCCCGCATAATTATTTTGCCTTTTCCGGTGGCGTAAGCGGCAATGATTTCTTTTTGATCGTAAATTATTCCCCCGGTGGGAAAATCAGGGCCTTTTATAAATTGCACAAGATCTTCAACGGTAACGTTTTCATCCCCTTTATCAATTAAATAAGTTAAAGCGTCCACAACCTCCGAAAGATTGTGGGGAGGGATTTTTGTGGCCATACCAACGGCAATTCCGTCTGCCCCCATCAAAAGTAAATTTGGTAAAAGCGAAGGCAAATAAACGGGTTCCACATCCGTATTGGAATAGTTGGGAATAAAATCTACGGTTTCTTTTTCAATATCCAAAAGAATGTTGTCTGCCATGGCTGCAAGTCGGCATTCGGTGTAACGGTGGGCAGCCGGCGGATCGCCGTCCATAGAGCCAAAGTTTCCCTGGCCGTCAATAAGTGGATAACGCAGAGAAAAATCCTGGGCCATACGGACCAAGGCATCGTAAATAGACATATCTCCGTGAGGGTGGAAATTTTTCATAACTTCTCCGACGACGGCAGCGCTTTTTTGGTATTTGGCGGTGTGGCGGAGACCTACTTTGTGCATGGCGTAAATGATACGCCGGTGAACGGGTTTCAGGCCGTCACGGACATCCGGAAGGGCACGGGAGACAATGACGGACATGGCGTAATCCAGATAGGCAGATTCCATTTCCGAAGATATTTCGGAATTTATTATCTTTCCAAAAGAGGTTTTTTGTTCTTCTTCCATTACTTCATTCTACCCAATTACCCCGAAGCTGTCGAGGGGAAAAAGTGTTTGAAGTTGGGGTGGACTGTTCCATTATTTTCACCGGTAATTTCTTTAAGTTTATCCATTATTTCAGAATGATTAATTTCTATTTGATGTTTTAATCTGTTTTCAGACAAACTAATTTTATTGTTTATGTGATCTTCCATATCAATAGAGTCGGTTCTAAGAAAATGGATATCACCTTTAATATCATTTACTGCTTTAAGGACATCTCCAAGAGTTGCATCTTTTGTTAACTTTTTCTTCATAATACTAACTTACGCCTTTGAAAAATTTTAGTCAATGGAGACAAATTAGGTCAATATCTTATGTAGGTTATATGTTGCGACCGCAACATCGTACCTACATATAAATCGAGATAATTGCAGATAAATGGTTATCATGATGCCGAAGGGAAAAAACGTGTTTTTTTGGAGATTTTGTCGTCAATTTTAATAAGAAGTTTTTCCAATTGACGTATTAAAATTCTTGTCTGGGCAAACTCCCCTTTCATATCTTGTGACTGCCTAATTTCTTCCAGCCTGGATTCAATACCAAAAAGTCTGTCTTCAATAGAATCTTGAGAAATTATTTTATCTACCATGTCTCCAAAATAACCTTTTGATTACTAACTGTCAATGGAAACAAAACAAACAAAGTGGGTCAAAAAATCTACATCACAGTTTCATGCTCGAGCCAGTTATTGTGATGTGATTATTTTACAGATAGATTCTATCGCCCTCCGGGCTCCAGAATGACGAGGAGTTTTTAGACAATTAATCCGGCGAGGAGGAGAGCTACAATATTGGCGACTTTGATCATAGGGTTGATAGCCGGACCGGCAGTATCTTTGTACGGATCCCCGACAGTATCTCCGGTAACAGCAGCGTTGTGAGCCGGGGATTTTTTACCGCCGAGATTTCCGTCCTCAATGTATTTTTTGGCGTTATCCCAAGCGGCGCCACCGGTGGTCATAGAAACGGCTACAAAAAGTCCGGTGACAATAGAGCCTACCAATACCCCTCCCAAGGCAACGGGTCCCAAGGTAAATCCTACAATTACGGGAACGGCAATTGGCAAAAGTGCGGGAACAATCATTTCCTTAATAGCCGCATTGGTAACAATATCCACGGCCCGACCATATTCCGGCGGGTTTTTTGATTTAAATTGCCTTCTGATTTCTTCTACAATAGCGCCGGCGGCTTTACCTACGGATTCCATAAGAAGAGCGGCAAAAAAGTAGGTCATTCCCCCACCAAGGAAAAGACCAATTAAAACTTTTGGATCGGAAAGAGAGAAAACCAAAATTCCCACCCGGGCGGAAATTTCTTGGGTATAAGCCCCAAACAAAACCAGAGCGGCTAAAGCGGCAGAGGCTATGGCATAACCTTTGGTAACCGCTTTTGTGGTGTTGCCGACCGAATCCAGGGCATCCGTAATTTTACGAATATTTTGTGGCAACCCGGCCATTTCCGCAATTCCTCCGGCGTTATCCGTAATTGGGCCAAAAGCGTCAATGGCAACAATAATTCCCGTAAGTGAAAGCATAGAGGATGCGGCGACAGCTACACCATAAAGACCGGCAAAATAGTAGGACAATAAAATGGCTGCGGAAATAACCACCACCGGAGCGGCGGTGGATTTCATAGAGACTGCCAGACCGGCAATAATGTTGGTGCCGTGCCCCGATACTGAAGCGTTGGCAATACTTTTGACACTGTTACTGCCCTTGGATGTGTAGAAATCCGTAATTAAAACCATAGCAAAAGTTACTCCGATTCCCACAAGGGCTGAAAGATAAAGATTAAACCAGGGGTAAATGGCGTTATCTGCCATTAGGATATTGGTTAAGGGATAAAACAAAACGGCGGATAAAATTCCACAGGCAATAAGACCTTTATATAAAGCGCCCATAATAGATTTATTTTTACCAAGTCTGACAAATTGAGTAGCTATGATAGAAGTAATAATGGAAACTGCCCCGATAGTCAGAGGAAAAAGGTTGGCAATCGGATAATGAGGCATCACCAAATTTCCCAGTAAAAGAGCGGCAACCATAGTGACGACATAAGTTTCAAAAAGATCGGCAGCCATTCCCGCACAATCTCCAACATTGTCCCCGACGTTATCTGCAATAACACCCGGATTTCGGGGATCGTCCTCCGGAATTCCGGCTTCTATTTTTCCCACCATATCCGTTCCCACGTCTGCGGCTTTGGTAAAGATTCCCCCACCAATTCGGGCAAAGATAGAAATTAAAGATGCTCCAAAACCTAAGGCAGCCAATTTTTCGTTAGCGCCGGGTAAGACCAAGACGACAGATACGGCCAATAGGGATAATCCGGCAACCATTAAACCTGTAACCGATCCCCCATCAAAACCGACTTTTAAAGCGGCACCAAGGCCTTTTTTTGCGGCTTCGGCAGTACGGGAGTTTGCCCGGACGGAAACGCTCATTCCTACAACTCCTGATACGGCAGAGAAAATTGCCCCGATGGCAAAAGCAATAGCGGCAAATTTACCAAATAAAAATAATAAAATTAATAAAACCAGAACGGCAACAACAGAAACGACCATATATTGTTTTTTCAAATAGGCGTTGGCGCCTTCAAGAATCGCCTGGGAGATTTCCTGCATTTTGGCGTTACCGGCGGGAAGTGCCAAAATTTTCGTTACTTGCCATAAGGCATAGGCTATGCCTAAAAATCCGGCTCCGAAAGAAAAATAAATCAAATTCTGCATGGGTATTTGGATTATACATTCAACGTAGATTCCGGGTCAAGCCCGGAATGACACTAGATATCCAAATTTGCCATTTTGGCGCGGGGGTGGATTTGCTTGGGATTTTTGAAATTTCCCGCGGAGACAACTTTTTGGCCTGATTTTTTTTCTAATTCTAGACGGGCATTTTTAGCAACTTGGCCACCTTTTCGTGCCGGGATTTTATTTTGTACCAATCCCCTACTTTGCATATTTTCTGCAATTTGTCTTGTTGAAAGTTCTGCTAAAGCAGTAAAAATTAACTCTGCATCGCTCATGTGGTCACGAAGATTTTCCGTTTTTAAACTCTTCAAACTTTTGTGTTGTTTTACTGTTAGATCACTCCATTCTTGATGAATAATATTTGTAAGAATTGCGTATTCGTTTTGTTCTTTGACTTCGTGGTTTTTCCAATAATCAGTCAACTTGTTTCTAGTTTCTTGCCCCATCATTCTTTGCTGAATCCATTTTTCGCTTCTTCCCATTTTTTGCCAATGAATTCTGGCACGATTCAATGCTTTTTCTGGATCAGAAATTTCTTGCAGTCGCTCATTGCCTACTTTAGCCAACCATAGTTTAAAATGTTCCACTTTTGGAGAAGGTATTGATTGTAGAATTCGCATTATTGTTTCCACGTCCGCAGTGTCAGTTAAATAATACTTGCCGTCATTGGCTAAAAGCTTCAGTCGGTGAAATTTTGTCACCGACTGATTCCCTTCTTTTTTCAGCATTTCTAACAATTTATTCCAATATTTTCTTGCAGACTGATAATCATCATAATTAAGAAGAACAAAAACTATATCAATAAGAGAGAACCACCATTTCTCTAATTTTTCGTCCCAAATACGACGAACCTTTTTACTTTCAAAAGTGAGACTTAGTTTTTTATTATCCATATTAGTAATTATATATCCAAATTTGCCATTTTGGCTTTGCTTTGGATAAAGCGTTTCCGGGGTGGAACCAAATCGCCCATTAACATAGAAAAAGTTTGATCTGCCCGGGCGGCATCGTCAATGGTAATCTTTTTAAGCAAACGGTTTTCGGGATTTAACGTTGTTTCCCACAGTTCATCCGCATTCATTTCCCCCAAACCTTTATATCTTTGCAAATTCACTTTTTGCCCGGTTAAAGTTTTCATAAACTCGTCCTTTTCGCTTTCGGTATAAACGTACTTTTTATTCTTTGCCCATTCCAGTTTATAGAGAGGTGGCATGGCTACATATATATTGCCGTTTTCCACAAGAGCCGGGAGATGGCGGAAGAAAAGTGTCAGATAAAGACACATAATGTGAGATCCGTCAACATCCGCATCCGCCATAATAATAATGCGGTGGTAGCGCAGTTTGGAAATATTAAACTGATCGGAAATCCCCGCCCCGATGGCAATAATTAGAGATTTAAATTTGTCCGATCCTACGATTTGATCTATTCTGGCGCGTTCGGTGTTTAAGGGTTTTCCAAAAAGAGGCAAAATGGCCTGAAATTTCCTGTCTCTCCCCTGTTTAGCACTTCCTCCTGCCGAGTCTCCTTCAACAATAAATAATTCCGACTGAGCGGGGTCACGTGATTGGCAATCCGCCAATTTTCCCGGGAGAGCCGAGCCTTCCAACGCCCCTTTTCTGATAACGGCGTCTTTTGCTGCCCTGGCGGCCAAACGAGCCTTAGCTGCCAGGAATATTTTTTCTAAAATTGCCCGTCCGTCACGGGGGTTTTCTTCAAAATATTGATCCAACGCTTCTTTGACTACGCCTGCTACGGCGGCTTGAATTTCTGCATTGTTGAGTTTTGTTTTTGTTTGCGATTCAAATTGCAGTTTGTCTGCTGCCATTTTGACGTAAACTACCGCCGTTAACCCTTCCTGCAAATCCTGCCCTATAAAACTTTCCTGTCCCTCTTTTATAGCCCCGATTTTTTTGCCATAGTCATTTACCGCGCGGGTTAAAGCCGACCGGAAACCGGCTACATGAGTTCCCCCGTCAGGGGTCTCTATGATATTGACAAAAGAAGAAAGTCTTTCTCCAAAATCGTCGTTGTATTGCATTGCCACTTCAATCCCAACGGGAGCAATGCCGGTTTCAATTTCCCGGGAAACATAGAAAATATCCGAGAGGGTTTGTTTGTTGGTATTTAAATGAGCTACCAAGGCTTTTATTCCGCCTTCAAAATAAAAATTAAATTCTTCATTAGTGCGTTCGTCTTTAAGATTAAACAAAAGGTTTGGAACCAAATAAGCCCAATTGCGGAGTTCATTTTTGATGGTGTTGAAATTCCATTCTACGGTGGAAAAAATTTCCCCATCCGGGGTAAAGGTGGTTTTTGTGCCGGTACCGGTGCTTTTTCCGATTTCTTTTAAGGGTCCGTCGGGAATACCTTTTTTATAACTTTGGCGGAAAAGTTTACCTTTTTGGGAAACTTCCACAATCATTGAGGTGGAAAGGGCGTTTGTAGCGGCGGCGCCGACTCCGTGAAGACCGCCGGATTTGGCGTATGCTTGGGCATCAAATTTTCCTCCGGAATGAAGGCGGGTCATTGCCAGTTCCACCCCGGAAATTTTGTATTTTGCGTTTAATTCAGTGGGAATTCCCCTGCCTTCATCCTGAACTGTCATGGAACCGTCGGCGTTGATGGTGACATAAATCTTTTTGCCGTAACCTACCAAAGCCTCATCAACGCTGTTATCCACAATTTCTTTAAAAAGATGGTGAAGCCCCTTTTCGTCGGTACTGCCAATGTACATTCCGGGGCGCTTCCGCACCGGTTCCAACCCTTCCAGAACCTGAATATTTTCAGCTGTATATGAATTATCTTTTGGCATAATAAAAATGATTCTGGACTCGGCCAGAATGACGTCCGTCATGCTGGAGCGAAGCGATAGCATCTTCCAGAAAGATCCTATCGGTCGCTCTGGCTCCCTCCAGGATGACGATACATATTCATTTTACAATTTAAGAAACAAATTTTCCAGCGTCAAACGGACATTTGTGTTGGCTTCCAGATATTTTTGAGCCAATACCAGCCTTTCTAAAATTTTTTGATTAATTTGGTTTTTTAAAAGTTCCCGGTGTCCGGAAATTTGTAAATTTTTAACTAATGAAATAGCTTCTGTACGATCTAAACGTGATTTTTCCGCCCAAGCAAAACCTTTTTCAAGGGTCCAATTTAACATATCTAAGTTACTTAAGTCACTTAGGTAACTTAAGTTACCTAGAGAATTTAAAACACAACGAGAAACGACGGTGGGTAAAAGCTGGCTTTCTTTTTCTGCAAGCAAAACAATAGCCGTATTTTCCGGTGGTTCTTCCAGAGTTTTTAAAAGAGCGTTTTGGGCGGCAATCGTCAGATTTTGGGCGTTTGTGATAATCACACAAAAATCTTCGGAGACCATTTTTATCAAATTTCTTATTTCCTCCACTTTAGACACGTCAAATTCTAAAGCATTAGGGGCAATTTCTTTGGCTTTTTCCAGTCTTTTCTCTATAGTAGAACCGGTAATTAGGTAACTCATTGCGGTGGTAATTCCTGCCAGGTGTATTTAGGAGTGGCTAGGGATGAAGCAAAAAGCACCAGATATTTTGGTTCATAAATCCAACTTTCGGCGGGGTTGGTATTTACAATTGGAGTCCTGTTAAAGGTGATGTTCCCATTCCCCGTAGCAATAAGAGATCCTCTTCCGGTTAAAGCCGTGGTACCACTGCCGTCATCAAAACCTCCGGAAAAGATATAGATGCCGTCAAGAGTGGCTACTGTTGAAGCGGGGGTTACATTTCCGTTAACTACAAAAACTATTCCTGAACCGGTTTGGGCTTCAGGGATAGAAACATTGTTATTTACAGATAAATGATTATTGACAAAAACGATGATTTTTTTATTTGCGCCAACATTTTTCAAATTTAATATAGTTTGAACGTCAGTATTATTAATAGGGTAAAGCACCGCTGTTTTATTGGCAGGAGTACCGGAAATAGCCGTGTCCAGTTTGCTTTCAAAAGTACCGGTGGCGTAGCAATAAATATCAAAACTAGGGGTGGAAACCGTTCCCCCGCCACTGCAGGTGGGGTTAGTATTCAAATTGCCCGCGGTGTTAAAACCGGAATTTTTAAGAATAGTATTTAAAAGGTTTCCGTAACTGACAGAACTGGTATTTATATTGGATGTGTAGTTTGGCATTCTATAGCCGGGAGAGCATCCCCCTGCGGAAATATTACCCGATCCGGAATCTATGGTACCGGATGATTGCACGACCCCGGCATTATTTACGGTGGGAACAACGGTGGAGTATGAACAGGCACCACTGCTACACGTATCTGTGGTGCAGGAATTACTATCATCGCAGCTAATTGTTTCTGTTAAAGGAGTACAGGAAACGTTTGAACCACCACAAGATGGTGGAGTGTAAGTCCGACTGCGGGTTTTATTGTTGCCACTACAAGTCCAAGCGCTCCAAGCATTGCATACTCCATTGACCGGATAATTGGTGTTAGAACAGGCACCACTGCTACACGTATCTGTGGTGCAGGAATTACTATCATCGCAGCTAATTGTTTCTGTTAAAGGAGTACAGGAAACGTTTGAACCACCACAAGATGGTGGAGTGTAAGTCCGACTGCGGGTTTTATTGTTGCCACTACAAGTCCAAGCGCTCCAAGCATTGCATACTCCATTGACCGGATAATTGGTGTTAGAACAGGATGACAAACAAGTTCCCGAATTGGTGCACGTGTCTGTTGTACACGAGTTGCCGTCGTTACAGCCGCCAGCATAACAAGCTATTGTTCCACAACTAATATCTTGGGTACTAACTCCCGAGCAAGCAGCACCTCCACAGGCTGGTGTGGGATTAGTGCAAGTTCGAGTCTGTCTTTGTTTGCAGGATACGTAAGTGCCACAAGACCCAAAATTGGACCACCCACCCCA
>CAYHYP010000013.1:0-11926 GCA_964360925.1 uncultured Gammaproteobacteria bacterium
CTTGTTCTTTAACGTGAAACTGGTAGGGGGGGTTATAAAATGACCGTTCCACCTGCTTTTTCTATTTTGGTGACAGCGGATTTGGAGCAGGGAAGTTTTACATTTAAAGCCACTTTTAATTCCCCATTTCCCAAAATCTTAACTTTATTCACTCTTTTTTCAACAATACCTGCTTTTTTTAAGGTCTCCAAAGTGACTTCGGATTTTTCTTTTAAATCCTTTAGGGCAGTAATATTTATTCCGGTAACTTCCATTCTCAAGGATTTATTTTTTCCTTTACCTCTCATCAGAGGAAGCCTTTTTAACCACGAAGCCTGCAAAGATGATCCGGCAAATTTTAAACCCACATCTTCGCGGGCTTTTTGCCCTTTGGTTCCCCTGCCGGAAGTTTTTACTTTGCCACTGCCGTGACCTCTGCCCAATCTTTTGGCAGATCTTTTAACTATTTTTGTCAAATTGGTCAAATTGGTTATATTTGTCATATTTGTTTGATTGGTTTAAGTTTTTGAAAAGCCTTTAAAGTTGCATAAACATTATTTGCCTTGTTATTTGTCCCCAAAATTTTACTGCTGATATCCATAATTCCGGCCGCTTCCACTACTGCTCTGACAGAACCGCCGGCAATAACCCCGGATCCGGCGGGAGCCGGCTTTAACATTACCCGCGCTGCGCCAAACTTAACCGTAATGGGATGAGGAATCGTTTTTCCCACCATCGGAACGGTAATCAAATGTTTTTGGGCGTAACTGACGGCCTTTTTAACCGAACTTTGCACTTCCGGACCGTGACCAAGACCGGCTCCAACCCGGCCTTTTTTATCTCCCACCACCACCAAAACACTAAAACCAATCTTGTTTCCTCCGGCTGTTTTTTTGGAAACACGGTTAACCTGGATAACTTTTTCTTCAAATTCTTTTGGTTCTCTGTTGAAATTATTTTGATATGCCATATATTTTGTCATCCTGGAGGGCAAAGCCCGATAGGATCTATTTAAAAGATGCTATCGCTTCGCTCCAGCATGACGGCTTAGAAAACTAACCCCTTTTCTCTCGCCGCATCGGCTAATTTTTTAATATTACCATGATATTTATAACCCGCTCTGTCAAAAACGATTTTTTTAATTTTTAACTTAAGGAGATCTTCGGCGATTTTTGCTCCCGCTTCTACGGCATCAGTCATTTTGTTGACCGAAGCGATGGTTTTTCCCACAACATCATCAATAGCCTGAGCATAAAAATATTTATTGGAACGAAAAACTACCAAGCGGGGTTTTTGTGCCGTCCCGCGAATAATTTTTTTTGTCTTTGCCCGACGATTAATTCTTAAAGTATTTTTATTCATATATTTAAATATTACTTAGCCGTACCGCCGACAGCCTTTGCAGCTTTTCCGGCTTTTCTACGAACAAATTCACCAATATATCTAATCCCTTTTCCTTTGTATGGTTCCGGTGGTTTAATTCTGCGTATTTGCGCTGCCGTTTCTCCTACCAATTGTTTATCAATCCCTTTGACATTTATTTTTGTATTTTCCATTACCTCAAAAGTAATCCCCTCGGGCGCGGGGAATTTTACCTGGTGAGAAAAACCAACATTTAAAACCAACAAATTTCCTTCAAGAGCGGCTTTGTAGCCAACCCCAATAATTTCCAAACCTTTATTCCAACCTTTACTTACTCCCATTACCATATTTTCAATTAATGTCCTGGTTAAACCGTGAACGGATTTTGCTTTTGCGGTTTCAGAGGTTCGTTCCACTAAAACATCATTACCGGAAATTGTAACTTTTACCTCCGGACGAAAAGTCATATTTAAAGTTCCTTTAGTACCAACAGCCGTAACCGTTTTGTCATTTACACTAACAGTTACTTCCTCTACTATTTTTACCGGTTTTTTTCCAATTCTTGACATATTATTTTTTTGTACAGACAAGGCAATGCCTTGTCTCTACCACAATTCACAAATAACTTCACCACCAAGACCTGCTTTTCTGGCTTCTTTATTTGTCATCAAACCGTTAGGGGTAGAAATAATGGAAACCCCCATTCCCCCCATTACTGTTTGAATATCTTTTTTTGTGGTATAAATCCGCATACTTGGTTTACTAACTCTGTTTACTCCGGTTAATACCGCCTTCTTAGCATTATATTTCAATTTTAAAATTAACTCTTTGTGAACTCCGTCTTCTTTTATTTCCACCGATTTAAGATATCCGTTTTTCTCCATGGCTTTGGCCAAACTTGTGACTACTTTGGAAGCAGGCATAGACACGCTGGAATTACCGGCCATATAGCCATTTCTTATTCGTGTCAAAAAATCTGATATTGAATCTGTAATCATATTATTTACCAGGTTGCCCGAACGACTCCCGGAATCTCTCCCTTGTGGGCGAGTTCCCGAAAACATAAACGGCAAAAACCAAACCGGCGTATATAAGCCCTGGATCTTCCACATAATGTACATCTGTTGTGATCGCGCACTTCGTATTTTTGTTTATGCTGAAATTTAATTATGTCTGATGTCTTCGCCATATATCATGTCATTCTGGAGCGTAGCGATAGAATCTTCCTAAAAAGATCCTATCGGCCTTCGGCCTCCAGGATGACGTTTATTTTCCAAACGGCATTCCTAATTCTTTAAGTAACACCATTCCTTCTTCATCATTTTTCGCACTGGTAACAATTACCGCTTCCAAACCACGTATTTTATCAATTTTTCCGTAATCTATCTCCGGGAAAACTATTTGTTCTTTAAAACCTAAGGTGTAATTTCCGTGTCCGTCAAAACTTGAAAGCGATACTCCATGAAAATCACGAACCCTTGGAAGAACAATTCCTATTAATTTTGCAATAAAATCTTTCATTTTTTGTCCTCTTAAAGTAACCGAAACTCCTACTGCCTGTCCTTCCCGTAATTTAAAAGCGGCAATGGATTTTTTGGCCAAACGGATCATTGGTTTTTGACCGGTAATTAAAGTTAACTCTTCCGCTATTTTGTCCAAAACTTTTTTATCATCAAGAGCTTCTTTTGCACCCACGTTAACAACTATTTTCATAAGTTTTGGTATTGCCATGATATTTTTTTTATCTTTCTTCATATTTCTTGTTCACATTTTTTACAAATTCTGACTTTTGCCTTGGCGGTAATTTTATAACCTACTCTGGTAATTTTTTTGCATTTTTGACAAATCAAAGCCACATTGGCAATCGGCATTGGACGGTTAAATTCCACGATGCTACCTTTTTGCCCTTCGCTTCGCGGTTTCATATGTCTTTTGTAAACATTCATTCCTGCCACAATAACTTTCCGGGCATCAAGAAACACTTTTTCCACAGCCCCTTCTTTGCCGCTGTCTTTTCCTGTCATTATTTTAACTTTGTCTCCTTTTTTAATTTTCATATTAAAGAACCTCACTTGCCATACTAACAATCTTATTAAATCCTTTGTCTTTTAATTCCCGGGCTATTGGTCCAAAAACTCTGGTTCCTATTGGATCTAAATTTTCCCGGCTGTTTATAACTACTCCCGCATTATCATCAAAACGAATATAACTTCCGTCTTCGCGCCCACATTCTTTGTGAACCCGGACTACGACGCAATAAACCATTGACGAATCCTTAACCATTCCGTTTGGATCGGCGCCGTCAACTACACAACGGACAATATCTCCCAGATAAGAAAAATTTCTTTTGGACCCACCATAAAGATGGATCACCCTTAACTTCCGGGCTCCGGTATTATCTGCTGTTTTCAATACTGTTTTTCTTTGAATCATATACGAATTTACAATTTACAATTTACAATTTAAAATTACTTAACTAACTTTATTATTATGAAATGTTTTTTCTTGCTAAATGGCATTGATTTAACAATTTCTACTTTATCTCCTACTTTCAAACCTTCCATTTCATTATGAACCAGAAGATTTGTGGTTTTTTTCATAACTTTTTGATATTTAGGATGACGGATAGAATAGGAAATCGCCACTTTGACAGTGTCTTTAGATGACAAGGTAACGATAGTTCCTTTAAACTTTTGCATTTTTAATAGTTAATATCTGGGCTAACGATTTTTTTAATCCTGAAACTACATTGGTATTTTTAGATTTTCTCATTTTAAGTTCCATCTTTGCTTTTACCATATCCATCCGGATTTTCAAAACCAGTTTATCAAGTTCTATAGCTGTTTTACCCTGTAATTCCAGTAAATCTTTCTTTTTCATATTTTTAGCCGCGAAGCGGCACAAGCTTCGCTTATTCTTTAACTAACATCTTTATACCTACGGATAATTTGTGTCCTGCCCTGCGAATGGCTTCTTTGGCAATTTCCGGTGTGACTCCACCCATTTCAAAAAGAATTAAACCGGGCCGGACTACCGCCACATGCCGGTCAATTTCTCCTTTTCCTCCGCCTCCACGATGATCAAGAGGTTGTTTACTGATGGCTTTGTAAGGAAAAATTCTGATCCAGACTCTACCGCCTCTAGCCGTATAATGAGTCATTGCTTTTCTGGCCGATTCAATTTCGGCAGAACTAACCCAACCGCGGGTGGTAGCCATAACGGCAAATTCTCCAAAAGTAATCTTGCTTCCACGGGTCGCGTATCCGGCCATTTGACCCCGGAAACTGCTGTGATATTTTTCCCGTCTTGGTGCTAAGAGTGGCATATCCAAACTTTAACTCCTATATAACCGGACCTTGTATGAGCAGGGTAAGATGCAAAATCTACTTTTTCTTTGATGGAACTTAATGGCAAAACGCCGGCTTGGGTATGTTCAACCCGGGCAATTTCGGCACCATTAATACGTCCGCCCAAACGAACCTTTGCTCCTTTGGCTCCTGCAGCCATCATTTTTTCCACCGCTTGTTTGATAACCCTTTTTGCCGGCATTCTCCTAACCAGTTGGTCGGCAATATTTACCGCTACCAAATAAGCGTCGGCGTTGGGTTCCTTAACGGCTTCTACTTTAAGCTCTACTTTAGAAACATTTTTACCATCGTCCTTAATTTTCAAAAGATCGGTCTGGACATATTTTTTAAGGTCTTCCAAACCGGTACCACCACGGCCAATAACGACGCCCGGACGGGAAACGAAAAGAGTCAAATTTATTTTATTTATTGATCTTTCAATTTCTATCCTGGCAATTCCTGCCGGTTTTAACTTTAACATTAAAGCCCTTCTGATTTTTACATCACTGGCCAAAAGATCCTGATACCTTTTTCCCTGGGCGAACCAACGGGAAGTCCAGGTATAAACCGGGCCGAGCCTAAACGCGATAGGATGAATTTTGTTTCCCATAAATTTTAATTCGTCATGCTGGAGCGAAGCGATAGCATCTTCCAAAAGATTCTATCGGTCACTTCGTTCCCTCCAGAATGACCTTAATATGTGCTGTTCTTTTTGTGATGACACCGCCGCCAAATCTGGCTCCGTGACTCGTATCCCGTCTTTTCATTTTTGTCCCTTCATCAACTAAAATATTTTGAATTTTTAAATCTTCCGTTTTTAATTTCAAATTATGTGTGGCATTGGCAATTGCTGATTTCAATGTTTTTAAAACCGGTTCGGCACCGCTTTTTGCCAAAAAGGGTAGTTTTTCCAAAGCAGAAGTTACCGATAGCTTTTTTACGGCATCGGCTACCAACCGCAATTTCCTTGGACTGACTCTGACATTCATACTTTGTGCAAAAACTGTTGTCATATATTAAGTTTTAGTTAAAACGCGTGAAACAATTCTTCCGTGTGATCTAAAAGTTCTGGTCGGGGAAAATTCTCCCAAACGATGACCTACCATGGCTTCGGTCACAAAAACCGGTGTGTGTACCCGGCCGTTGTGAACTCCAATCGTTATCCCCACAAATTCCGGCGGGATCTGGCAAGCCCTGGCCCAAGTTTTCACCGGAGTTTTATCCCCCGTGTTTTTAGCGGCCATTACTTTAGCCAGCAATCTTTGATCTATATATGGTCCTTTTTTAGATGAACGTGACATATTTTTAACCTCTTCTGTTAACTACGAATTTATCACTATATTTGTTTTTAATTCTGGTTCGCAATCCCCGTGCCGGTTTACCCCAAGGAGTTTTGGATTGTTTTAAACCTACTCCTGATCTTCCTTCTCCGCCACCATGAGGATGAGTTCTGGGATTTTGGGCCGTACCCCGGACTTCGGGACGATGGCCCATATGACGCTGTCTCCCGGCGGAACCCCAGACCATATTCTTCCAATCGGCATTGTCCAAAACACCCACGGTCGCAAAATTATCCTTGTGAATAAGACGAGTTTCCGTTGATGGGAGCTTAATGGTAACATATTCGCCTTCCTTTGCCAAGATTGTTGCCGACGTTCCCGCTCCTCTTACAATTTGCCCTCCGGACCCTTTATTTAGCTCTACATTGTGCACGGCCATTCCCACGGGTATACGGGTTAAGGGTAAATTATTTCCTAATTTTGCCTCTGCACCTTTTCCTGAAGTTACCAAGGCTCCAATTTCCAGACCTTCGGGATGAAGAATGTATCTTTTTTCTCCGTCGGGATATTGTATAAGAGCAATATTTGAAGATCTGTTGGGATCATATTCTATGGAAACAACTTTTCCGGAAATATCGTATTTATTTCTTTTGAAATCTATTGTTCTGTAATATCTTTTTTGTCTGCCGCCATCATGTCTGGCCGTAATTTTACCGGTAGAATTCCGTCCCGATTTTTTTGGTAAAATTTGTGTCAAAGTCTTTTCCGGACGCACGGCATTAAGCCGGGAAAAATCCATCCCGGTCATGAAACGCCTTAACATTGTGCCTCTTTTTTTATTTAGCATTTTCTTGTACATCAAATAACTCTATTTTCTGTCCCGGCGCCAATTGAACGATGGCTTTTTTCCAGGAACTTTCTTTAGAAAGCAATCTTAATTTTCCTTTTCTTTTAAATTCTCCCTTTACAATTAGGGTTTTAATACCAACCGGCTTTACTCCAAAAACTTTAGCAATCACTTGGGAAATATAGGGCTTATTGGCGCTTTTTTCCACCATAAAAGTGTATCTGCCCTTAGCAGCTTCTTTTAATGATTTTTCCGTAATAATGGGTTTAATTAAAAGATCGTTCATATTGTTAATATTTTTTCTGCTTTTAAAACCTCGTAAGTATTAAGTTGTTCTTTTGGTAAAACGGTAACTCCGGGGATATTTCTGGCGGCTTGCCAAATTTTCTTTTGGTAACCGTCGGTAACGATTAAATAGCTTTTGGCTCCGGTTAATAATTTGGCAATTTCTTTTGTTTTCCCGGAAAACTTTGCTCCAAGAGTTAATTTTTCCGTTTTTTTAGTTTTTAAAGCTTCTTTTAAAGCTTTCTTTTTCATTTGTTTGGAAAGTTTAAGGGTATAATCACGGGGTTTGGGAGCAAAAGCTACACCACCACCTACAAAAATAGGAGCTTTTTTGTCACCATGACGGGCGCCGCCGGTACCTTTTTGTTTGTAAACTTTCCTTCGGGTACGGTTTACTTCCGCTCTGGTTTTGGCATTTTGGTTTCCCTGCCTTTGATTGGCAAGATGGACCCGAACTGCTTGAGCTAAAAGTGCGTTTTTCATTTTGAAATTTTTACTAATGAGCCAATTGGCCCCGGGACTAAACCTTTAACTACTAATAAATTTTCTTCCGGAGAAATTGAAAAAACTGTGAGGTTTTTAACGGTGGATTTTACATTTCCCATATGTCCTGCCATTCTTTTTCCTTTTAAGACTCTACCCGGAGTAGTGGTGGAGCCAATGGAACCCGAACCACGTTGCCGGTCTGATTGACCGTGGGTTTTTGGTCCACCGGCAAATCCGTGTCTTTTGACAACGCCGGCAAAACCTTTTCCCTTAGAGATACCGGTAACTTTAATTACATCTGCAACGGCAAAAATGTCATTTATATTAACTTTGTCTAATTTGTCAAATTGGTCTGATTCGTTTAATTTGATTTCTCTAAAATATCTGGGGGAAATTTTTTCAGAAACATTTTTTAGGAGTCCAAGGAGGGGTTTGTTTAGGTGTTTTTTAACTCCAAGAGCAATTTTTAGAGCGTTATAGCCGTCTTTTTCGGTTGTTTTAACACCAACGACCACGGCGGGATTTACCCGGATCCGGGTAATTGGAATCCGTTTTCCTTTTGTATCGTAATCTTGGCTCTGCCCAAGTTTGAAACCGTAAAATGTGTTCATAAAAAACAAAAAATCCCGCCGCAGGCGGGACCAACTTCCCCCTACATCCTACTAACCTAGTTAGCGAGTTTAGGTTCTACTAACATTCAAGCTTGATTATACAGACTCCCTACTTGAAAAGCAAGGAGGCTACTGCATTCGCACAAAGTGGGAGACACCTTACTTTAAAACCATTCCGTTAAATCCTTTTGATCGCACGATCACCTTCATTCCATTACTAAATAAACTTTTTGTCATCCCGAACTCGTTTCGGGATCTCTCGACTTGTTCGAGTCTTTTCGCCGGCATTCGCCGGAGATGCTGAAACAAGTTCAGCATGACACCTATTCAAAAATCGAAGAAGCCAATTCTTTTTGCACTGCGAAGTTTTCCAACCCTTTTCCCCTTACTCATGAAATAATCATACTACAAAATAAATCTAGAAAAGCTTTCACTGCCAATGAAAACAATTTTGAAGTAAAAACGAGGAGAAAAGTTAGAATTTATGGTCTTAAGGGTAAATTCGTAATAAATTCCACTACTTCTCTTGGCAAAGAGACTCCCTTTTCAAAATCTTTCATTGTGCCACGAATCTTCCCTTCTGAAGAATAACCAATTAAAACAATTCGAGGGTTTATTTTTTTAATTTCTCCAATAATTTTATCACCGTCCTTGCCAGTCACGTCTGAAGACAAATTACCGTCAGAAATGATCACACTAAAACCTTCTTCTGTTGCTCGTTTAACTCCATTGGGAATTTGACCCGCACTTGAAGCTACTACCTGCGAATAATGGCCAGCAGTTTCAAGTTCACGAATTAAAAATCGTTGGTATCTAGAATCGTCTTCAAAAATAGCGACTTTTTCACTTGCTGCCATACAACTTATAGTATATTACATCTTGATCTCAATGTCCACACCGGCCGGTAATTCCAGGTGCATGAGGGTATCAATAGTTTTATCTGTGGGTTCCATGATGTCAATTAAACGTTTGTGGGTTTTTATCCAAAAATGTTCTTGGGAATCTTTATCTGTGAAGGGTGATTGATTTACGGTAATTGTTGAAGTATCAGTGGGAAGAGGAATAGGACCAATAATAGATGCGCCTGTCCGGATGGCGGCGTCAAGAATTAACTGACAAGTCGAGTCTAGGACACGACCGTCATATGACTTTAGACGTACTCTAATTCTACCTTTTGGCATATTTTAATATCCTCCCACTGTCAAAGTGCTAATTAGGCAATTATTTTTGTGACAACTCCGGATCCAACAGTTTTTCCACCTTCGCGAATGGCGAAGCGCATTCCGTCTTCCATAGCTACGGGTTGGATAAGTTTGATTATCATTTTGGCGTTATCTCCCGGCATTACCATTTCTACTCCGGTTTCAAGAGTAACTTCCCCGGTAACATCCGTTGTCCGGATATAAAACTGTGGTCTGTATCCGCTAAAGAATGGTGTGTGTCTTCCGCCTTCTTCTTTCCCAAGAATGTATACTTGAGCGTCAAATTCTGTGTGGGGAGTAACTGAACCCGGCTTAGCCAAAACCTGACCTCTTTCAACCATGTCTTTTTCAATTCCCCGGAGCAAGACTCCGACATTATCTCCTGCTTGACCTTCGTCAAGTTGTTTTCTAAACATTTCCACTCCGGTAACCACTGTTTTTTGAGTGGGTTTAAGACCAATAATTTCAATTTCTTCGTTAACTTTGACAACTCCTCTTTCAATTCTTCCCGTAACAACGGTTCCCCGGCCTTTGATAGAAAAAACATCTTCCACCGGCATCAAGAAAGGTTTATCCAATTCCCGAACCGGAGTAGGAATATAAGAATCTACGGCATCCATTAATTTCATAATATTGGCTTCCTGTTCAGGATCTCCTTCGCCGGCTTTCAAAGCCGATCCCCGGATAATTGGAGCTTTATCACCATCAAAACCGTATTTAGTCAAAAGTTCCCGGACTTCTACCTCTACAAGATCAAGAAGTTCCGCATCGGCGACCATGTCAACTTTATTCAAGAAAACAACAATCGCCGGAACGTTAACCTGTTTTGCCAAAAGCAAATGTTCCCGGGTTTGAGCCATCGGACCGTCGGCGGCGGAAACCACAAGAATGGCTCCGTCAACCTGCGCGGCACCGGTAATCATGTTTTTAATGTAATCAGCATGCCCCGGCATATCAATGTGGGCGTAATGCCGTTTTTCCGTTTCGTATTCTACGTGGGCAATGTTAATTGTAACACCTCGGGCTTTTTCTTCCGGAGCACTGTCAATTTGATCGTAAGCTTTTGCTTGAGCAAGGCCTTTTTTAGCCAAAACTTTAGTTATTGCAGAAGTTAAAGTTGTTTTCCCATGGTCAACGTGACCCATGGTACCAATATTAACGTGCGGTTTGTTCCGAATAAATTTTGTATCAGCCATATTTGTATTTTAAATTACCCCTCATATCTTTGCAAGGGGGGAAAATGTTATGCAAAAAGACGATTTCTCTCAAGCGAAGAACTTAATCCATCATAAACTCCCTTAAAATTATTCTGTGTTTCTTCTCTAAATCCTTCCAGTTGCTGTTTCATTCCATCAATCTCACCATAAATACCAACAATCTTACCGTTCATAAACTTTAATTGATCGTTGATAGGAGCCAATTTTTGATCAAACTTTTTGTCAAAAAGATTTCCGATTGCTGTTAAATCATTTTTAGTTAACATAAAACTATGTTATTTGAAAAAATTTGGAATTTCAATTGGCAAACTTTTTTGGATCAAGAAGATTCTGGACGCGCTTCGCTTGCCAGAATGACGGGGGAAAGAAGATCCTATCGCTTCGCTCCAGGATGACGAACATTTATAGATTCCGGGTCAAGCCCGGAATGACACTATGTTTGTCTACCGGTATTGCCGGATTTGGCAACAATTTGTTCCTGGATATTTCGTGGGACTTCTTCGTAATGTGACGGTTCCATATAATAAGAAGCGCGACCTTGAGAAATAGAACGCAATTTTGTGGAATAACCGGAAAGCTCTGCCAAAGGAACAGTAGCTACTATAATAGTGGCGTTTCCTCTTTTGTTTGTTCCCAAAATTTGAGCCCGTTTAGCAGACAAATCCCCAATACAATCCCCCATAAATTCGTCCGGCGTGGTAACTTCCACCTTCATTATTGGTTCCAAAAGAACCATTTCCGCTTTTTTACAACCGTCTTGCAAAGCCATACTTCCGGCAATCTGAAAAGCCACATCAGACGAGTCAACATCATGATAAGAGCCATCGTAAAGAGTGACTTTAATGTCAGTCAGAGGGAAACCGGCTAAAATTCCATTATTGGCACATTCTTTTGTTCCTTTTTCAACCGGAGGAATAAATTCCGCCGGGATAGTTCCACCCTTTATAGCATTCACAAATTCAAATCCTTCGCCTCTTGGTTTTGGTTCCACTTTTATCACTGCGTGTCCGTATTGTCCGCGGCCTCCAGTTTGACGAATGTATTTTCCTTCACCATTGGCTTCTTTTTTGATAGTTTCTTTGTAGGCAACTTGGGGAGCTCCCACATTAGCTTCCACTGCCATTTCTCTTTTCATACGGTCTACCAAAACTTCCAAATGCAATTCTCCCATTCCGGAAATAATTGTCTGTCCGGTTTCTTTGTTGGATTTAACTCTAAAGGTAGGGTCCTCTTCCATTAACCTTTGAAGGGCGTAACCCAATTTTTCCTGATCGGCTTTTGTTTTTGGCTCTATGGCCAAGGAAATAACC
>CAYHYP010000014.1:0-11753 GCA_964360925.1 uncultured Gammaproteobacteria bacterium
GATGTTGATGAATTTACAATAGTTGGCGGCGTCCCGGCTATCAAAATAGGAGAACGCAAAAACAAAGATATGCACTACATTCTAGGTAGAGCGAGGTTGTTTCAATGAAAAATAAAAACTTTTTAGATAAATCAAACTTAGCGATTTTTGAAGGAAAAAATATTCGCAGAATATGGGATGGAAAAGGAGAAAAATGGTGGTTTTCCGTGACAGATATGGTTTCTGTCTTAACGGACAGTATTGACGCATTAGCTTATTGGCGAAAGCTGAAGCAACGCCTCAAAGAAGAAGGAAATGAAAGCGTGACAAAATGTCACGGGTTCAAAATGATGGCGGTGGATGGAAAAATGCGCGAAACGGATTGTGTTGACACAGAAACTATGCTTCGTCTTATTCAATCAATTCCGTCTCCAAACGCTGAGCCATTCAAACTTTGGTTAGCACGAGTTGGTTATGAACGGGTAGAGGAAGTGCAGGATCCGGAATTGGGGCAAAGAAGGGCGAGAATGCTTTACAAACTAAACATGAATTATTGTCATGCTGAATTCATTTCAGCATCTCTCGCGAATGCGAGTAGATATCTCAAACAAGTTGAGAGATCCCGAAACGAGTTCGGGATGACACCGTGGCAATACCAATATCTATATAAAAATGAATATGTGGGCTAAATCGTGATAGGAAAATTATTTAAAAAAAGATTCTGGACGCGGCCCGCTTCGCAGCGAGGCGAGCCAGAATGACGTTAATAAAATGAAAAGAATTTTAAATTGGTTTGATAATAATATTATTGCCGTTTTGGCGGGGTTTTTGTTGGTGTTTATCCCCCTTTATCCCAAATGGCCGCTTTTTGATATTTTGTACGGTTATAACGTCAGAGTTCGTCTGGAAGATTTTTTTGTGCTTTTTTCCTTGGTTATTTATGTTTTATGGCTACTGCGTAGAAAAATAACTTTACAGTTCAATCCTATTACAATTGGACTTATTGGTTATTTGGTTATTGGCTTTTTAAGTGTTCTTTCTTCGTTGTTTTGGGCGCAAACGGTTCCTTTGGAATATCTTCATATTGCCAAAACGGTTCTTCATTGGTTAAGAAGAATTGAATATTTCTTCTTATTTTTCATATTTTTTGCTTCCATTACTTCCTTAAAAAGAATAAAAATTTATATATGGTTGTTCTTTTTGGTTTTTCTGGGAGTGATTATTTACGGATACGGTCAAAAATATCTTTATTGGCCGGCTTTTTCTACCATGAACCGGGAATTTGCCAAGGGTTGGTGGCTGTACTTGACCGCTCATGCCCGGGTGCTTTCAACTTTTGGCGGCCATTATGATCTGGCCGGATATCTGGTTATTACTTTAACTCTTGCCTGGAGCTTTTTCTTTGGGTTAAAAAATCGTCTTCAAAAAATAGGAATGGGACTTTTGATAGGTGCCGGTTTTTGGCTTCTGATTTTGACGGCTTCAAGAATTTCCTTTGCCGGATACATGTTGGGATTATCCCTGGTAGTTCTTATGTGGACGTATAAAAAAGGTTTAGGTTGGGGAGTAAGCCGTTGGTTGACCACAATATTTTTGAGTATGCTTATTATGCTTTCATTTGGGGATCTTTCCGATCGTTTTTTACGTTTACTAAAAATTTCCGATAGAGTTTCCCGGCTTAAAACCGTTTTGCAAATCCCCACGAAACCTGCTCCTACAGGAAATGTTGTCTTTTTGGAAAATAATACCGCAGCGGTGACTTCTCTTTCTGATCAACCGCCAACTCCTATTAGACCCGGTGATGTGACAGGTGATGAAATGCCACTGTTAATTCCTACAAAAACCGCTTCCGGAGCAACAATTTTTGTTCAAAAGGAAAGAACATATTCCGCCAATGCCATAATGTTTGATTTGTCGACGGGGATTAGGCTGGATGCCACTTGGCCACAGGCAATTGCCGGATTTAAAAAGAATGTTTTGTTTGGAAGCGGTTACGCTACTTTAACAAAAACCGAGAAATATCAATATACCGAAGGCGAATCTACTGATAATGATTATCTCCGTGCTCTTGGGGAGACCGGGATTTTGGGGGCGTTGGCATTTTTTGGAACAATGTTGGCGATGGGCGTTCTTGCTTTTCGTTCCCTGGGCGGAATTAACGATAATTTTTTATATTCGTTGGTGGCAGGATTTATAGGTTTATTGGGAGGTTTAATGTTTAACGCTACCTATATTGATATTTTTGAGGCCAGTAAAGTGGCCTATGTTTTCTGGGGTGTTTGCGGACTAACTATGGGGGTGTTATATCTTTATAAAGATAAAATAAAAGAAAATTGGCAACCTCTCAAAATTCAATTCTCATTGGCAGACTTTAAAGCAAAAGTTAAAAAATTTTTGATATCCGATCTTTTGTGGGTTACCATTTTGGCCGTTTTATGCTTATCTTTAAGATTTTATAAACTGGACTCTCCTATTGCCGATTGGCATTCATGGAGGCAGGCAGATACTTCGGCAGTAACCCGGGATTTTATCCGCCACAACAGTATTAATTTTCTTTATCCGCTCTATGATGATTTGTCATCTATTGCTTCCGGAAAGCCAAATCCAAATGGCTACCGTTTCGTAGAATTTCCTCTTTACAATGCGGTAACGGTTTTTGTAAGCAGGGTAATGCCGGAGTGGACGGTAGAACAATCCGGAAGGGCGACCACCGCTTTGGCCTCCACCATGGGAATGATTTTCTTGTTTTTACTGTGTAGACAACTATTGGGACGAAGAACAGCTTTTCTTTCCGCTTTTATTTTTGCAGTATTACCATATAACATTTTTTACGGACGGGTGATTTTGCCTGATCCCTCAATGGTAGCTTTATCGTTAGGGGCTTTGTGGTTTGGAGTTAATAAGCGGATATTGCTAAGTATAATTTTTGCGGCCATGGCTTTGTTGGTAAAACCTTATGCCATTTTTCTTTTGGCTCCGTTAATTTACATAAATAAAAAATACATATTTTATTTTGGTATTTCCCTAATTCCTTTATTATTGTGGCGTTGGTGGATGGCCCAATTTCCCGAGGGAATTCCGGCCTCAACATGGCTATTAAATGGTGATGCCATAAGATTTAAAGGGGCTTGGTGGTATTGGATTTTTGCCGACAGGATTGGAAGATTAATTCTGGGATATTGGGGGTTAATTCCTTTGGCTTTTGGTTGGATTAAGGCTTCCCGATTTGTTAAATTATTTCTATTGTCATCGTTATTATATTTGGTTATTTTTGCTACCGGAAACGTCAGACATGATTATTACCAGATTTTACTTCTTCCTGCAGTTTCAATTATGGTGGGATTAGGACTTAATTATTTATTAAGTTTAAATAAATTATTGGCGGTAATTTCTTTGTTATTTATGTTGAGTTTTGGTTGGTATCATATAAGAGATTTTTACAATATTAATCATCCGGAGATTGTTCAGGCGGGAAAAGCAGTTAGCGCCAATACCGACTGGAAGGCGTTGGTTGTGGCACCGTATGACGGTGATACTGCCTTTTTGTATCAAACCGAACGTAGAGGCTGGCCGATAATGGAAGGATCAATTGACGATATGATTGCCAAAGGAGCGCAATATTATGTCAGTGTAAGATTTGATGATTTAACAAAGAAGTTAATGTCACAATCTTCTGGTCTCCATCCAAAATATAAGATTATTGAATATACAGATAGTTATGTTCTTATTCAATTGGCTCCATGAAGATCTTAATGCTTACCCTTTATCTGCCTTTCCCCCCTACTTCCGGTGGTCAAATCCGATCATTTAATTTAATAAAAGATCTTTCAAAAAAGCACGAGATTACACTTGTATCTTTTATTAAAAAAGGAGAAGAGGTTTATGCTTCGGAATTAAAAAAGTATTGCAAAGAGGTTCTGTTTTTTTACCGATCGGATAAGCCATTCAGTATAACTAATATTTTAAAGACCGGTTTTAGTCTTTATCCGTTTTTGGTGATGAGAAATTACTCTCCCGAAGGAAAAGATTTGATAACTAAAAAATTAAAAGAAAAAAAATTTGATCTAATTCATGTGGAAACATTCTATTTAAGACCTCACATACCAAAAACCGATACGCCGATTGTTTTAGTTGATCAGACGATAGAATTTCAGGTATATCAACATCATACCGAGACAATGAAGTGGTGGTTTTTAAGGCCGCTTTTCTATATTGATGTTTTTAAGCTTCGTTATTGGGAAACGCGTTTTTGGAAAGAAGCTGCCCGGGTGATCGCGGTATCGGAACCCGATAAAGCAAAAATGCAAAAACTTGTTCCCGGTCTAAAAGTTGATATTATTCCGAATGCTCCGGGTGATGATTTAGACAGTGTATTTGAAGAAAGAAAACAGCCGGACTTAAAAAATCCAATAATTTTTTATCAAAGCAATTTTTTTTGGATGCAGAATGTTGAAGGTGCAAAAGTTTTGGTTGAAAAAGTATTTCCTGCCATTAAGAAATTAATACCAACTGCAAAATGTAGGATTGTTGGACAAAAAGCCGCGGAGAAAATTGGAAATCTTAAAAACGAATTTGTAGAAATTGTTGATTTGGAGACATCGGATATAGAGGGTATAAGAAAAGCCTATCGGGAAGGAACGGTATTCGTTGCCCCATTGTGGGGTCCGGGGGGAACAAGACTTAAGATTTTATCTGCCATGTCTACAGGAGTCCCGGTGGTAACCACAACAATAGGTTCTCAGGGAATTGAAACAACCAATGGAAAAGATATTGTGATTGCCGATACTCCCGAACAAATGGCAGATGGGGTTGTAAAGTTGCTAACTGATATGAAATATTATAAAAAGATTGTGGCTAATGCAAAACAATTAATTAAGGAAAAGTATGACTGGCAAGTAATTGCCAGTGATTTAAGCAAAATTTATGAAGAAACTGCAAGAAAAGCCTGAACTTTCCATAATTATTCTAACCTTTAACGTTGAACGGGTGATTAAAGCCTGTTTGGACAGTGTATTTTCTTATTTAAAAAAAGATTGGGAAGTTATCGTTATTGATAATAATTCTACGGATAAGACGGTTAAGATCCTGAAACAAGTTCAGGATGACAATTTTAAATTAATTATTACGGAAGAAAATTTAGGGTTTGCGGGAGGAAATAATATAGCTGTACAACAAGCAAAAGGAAAATATATTTTGTTTTTAAACCCGGATACAATTGTGGAACAAAATACTATTAGCTACTGTCTAAATTATTTGGAAGATCACTTGGATGTTGGGGCAGCGACAGTCAAAATAGTTTTGGGAAACGGTAAATTGGATTACTCGTGTCACCGCGGCTTCCCGACTCCTTGGAACTCTCTTTGTTTTTTTTCCGGTTTGACGAAAATATTTCCAAAAGTAAAACTTTTTTCCGGATACACATTAGGATATAAAAATTTAAACGAAACACACGAAGTTGATGCTATAAACGGAGCATTTTTTATGATAAAGAAAGAGTTGGGAGACAAACTTAATTGGTTTGATACCAACTTTTTTTGGAATGGTGAAGATTTGGATTTTTGTTACAGAATAAAAGAAAACGGATACAAGATTATGTATCTGCCCGATAAAAAGATAATACATTTTAAGGGTTCTTCGGGAGGTCACAAAAGAGGAAGTAAGACATTTTATGCCCGTTTTGAAGTGATGAAACTTTTTTATGATAAACATTACAAGGACAAATATCCTTGGATAGTAACCCGTTTTATTTATTTAGGTATAAAAATTAGAAAACTATTGTCTTTTATTGGTATATGAGAATTGGGATAGATGCCAGATTGTGGAATGAGACAGGAGTAGGACGGTATATCCGTGCGCTTTTTAGATACTTACCTCATGACCAGGAGTTTGTGTGGTTTTTAAATTCGCCGACTTTTGAAACTCTAGAAATGCCAAAGAACTGGAAAAAAATTAAATGTAATGTCCGCTGGCACACATTTAAAGAACAACTAATAATGCCATTTTTCTTTTACAAAGAACGTCTAGATCTTTTACATATTCCGTATGTTAATTTTCCGTTGTTTTATTTTGGTAAAACCGTAGCTACCATTCATGATTTAATTCCGGATCATTACAGAACAGGAAAGGTTACGACTTTACCTTGGTGGTTTTTTAATATTAAAAATATCGCTTATCATTTTTTAATTTGGGTCGCGACCCGCAGAACCTTAAAAATCTTCACATTATCCAACGATGCCAAAAATGAAATTGTTGATCACTATAAAGTTAATCCTGAAAAAATAGTCGTTACTCATGACTCCGGAAAACTTGAAGATACTTCCAAGAAGATTGGTTCCGCCCATACAAAAAAACCATATATTCTTTATGTTGGTAACGCTCATCCCCATAAAAATGTTGAAAGTTTGATTAAGGCGATTGAAATTATTAACGCTAATCGTCATTCTGGAAGCCCCGCCACTGCGGGGCTGATAGAATCTGCTAAAAAAGATGCTATCGCTACGCTCCAGCATGACGAAGAATTAAAGTTGGTTTTAGTTGGAAGTGATAAGTTTTTTTACCCTCGTTTACCAAAATCTAAATATGTGGAAGTTATTGGAGAAGTGCCAAATAACAAAATTGCCGATTGGTATCGCCATGCCCAGGCTTTGGTTACGGCATCTAAAATGGAAGGTTTTGGGATTCCACCATTGGAAGCAATGAGCGTTGGTTGCCCTGCAATTGTTTCAGATATTCCTGTTTTCCATGAAGTATATGGTGATGCCGCCGTTTATTTCAACCATCTCGATCCGCAAAACATTGCCGAGGTGATTAAAAAAACTCTTGCTAACAAGAGATTATTGAAAGAAATGGTTGAATTGGGTTACAAACAAGCAGCCAAATATAGTTGGAAAAAATGTGTTCAGGAGACACACAAAATTTATGAAAGTAGCCTTGGTTTACGATCGGGTAAATAAATTTGGCGGGGCAGAAAGAGTTTTATTGGCTTTACATAAAATTTTCCCCGATGCCCCACTTTACACTTCTGTTTATGATCCGACAGCGGCGAAGTGGGCCGAATGTTTTGAAGTGAGGACATCTTTTCTTCAAAAATTACCCCTGCCAAAAAATGCACATGAATTTTACCCATTTTTAATGGGAATAGCTTTTGAATCGTTTAATTTTGACGAATATGACTTGGTAATTTCCGTAACTCATGAATTTGCGAAAGCGGTTATTACCAAACCGTCAACGGTGCATATTTGTTACTGTTTAAACCCAGTGGGATATCTTTGGGATTCCTACGAAGATTACTTTCACTCTAAACCCTGTTGGTTTAAAAAATTAAGTCTGCCGGTAATTAAATATCTTCGTTTTTATGATAAAACCATTGCCCATCGTCCTGACAAATACATTACAATTTCTAAAACAGTTCAAGAACGGATTAAAAGAATTTATGGAAAAGAAAGTGAAGTTATTTATCCATCGGTAAAATGAATAATGATTTTTTCTTAATTGTTTCAAGGTTAGTTCCGCAAAAAAGAATTGATATTGCGATTGAGGCGTTCAACGATTTAAAGGTGCCGTTAAAAATAATTGGAACAGGGAAAAAGTTTAAGAGTTTAAAATCAATTAGTAAAGAAAATATTGAATTCTTAGGATATTTGTCTGACGAAGAAGTAGCAAAATATTATGCATCATGTAAAGCGGTGATTATTCCCGGTGAGGAGGACTTTAATTTAGTCGCTGTTGAAGCTCAAAGTTATGGTAAACCGGTAATTGCGTATGGCAAAGGGGGAGTAACGGAAACAGTCCTCCCGGGGCAGACAGGTTGGTTTTTTTATAAACAAACCGGCAGGGAACTTGCACAATTAGTTTCCAAAGTGTTACGATTGGAACTAATAGAAAAAATCAGCCGGGAAGATTGCATAAATCAAGCAAAGAAGTTTAGTTTTGAGAGGTTTCAAAAAGAATTAACAGAATATGTACGACATATCTAAACGGATTATAGATTTTGTTTTAGCCCTTATAGCCATTATTGTTCTTTCCCCCGTAATGTTTTTGGTGGCTGTGGCCATAAAAGTTGATTCTTCCGGCCCGGTTTTTGCCGATACACCTTTACGGGTGGGTAAAAACGGAAAGTTAATTAAAGTTTATAAGTTCCGGTCAATGATTCCTAATGCCCAGAAGCTTCTGATGACAGATCCCCGGCTTAAAAGACTCTTCAAAGAATATAAACAAAACAATTACAAATTAAAAGACGATCCCAGAATTACCCGGATGGGGGCATTTATAAGAAAGTATTCTATAGACGAATTTCCCCAGTTTATAAATGTTTTGCTGGGAAATATGAGTTTAGTCGGACCCAGACCTTATTATGAATTTGAACTTAAAGAACAAGTGGAAAAATATCCCCATACCGCGGGAGCCATAAAACAAGTGCATACGGTTTTACCGGGTATGACCGGTGAATGGCAAGTTTCCGGAAGAAGTGAAGTGAATTTTGATAAAAGAATTTTTTTGGACGCGGCGTATGCAATGCGGAAAAATCTTTTATATGATATTCTTATTCTATTAAAGACACCGTGGGCGGTAATTTCAAGCAAAGGAGCATATTAAGATGGACGAAGAAATAAAAGAAATTAAACTAGACGAACAGGTAGAAGTTGAAGTTCCTAAAAAGAATTTTAAGTTGTCCAAAAAGATGTTGGTTGGTATTTTGGTGGTCGTTTTTTTTCTTTTTATTACCGTAGTAGTTCCTTTCTTTAGAGCTTATAACGATGGAATGGTAGCTTATAAACAATCTCTTCTTTTAAAAGATGCTTTAAAAACACAGGATCTGGCAAAAATTAAAGTTGCTATTACAGATACCAAAAAACAACTTAACAAAGTAAAAGGAGATTTAACTCTTGCAACCTGGACAAAATATATTCCTTTTCTTGGGGGTTACACAAAGGATGTTTTTGCCGTTTTATCCGCCGGGAATAGCGGTTTAGAAGCCGGAGAAATAATGGTAACGGCCATAGAACCATATGCAGACATTCTTGGTTTAAAAGGGCAAGGAAGTTTTACCGGTGGGACAGCCGAAGAAAGAATTGCCAAGGTTGTGGAAACATTGGATAAAGTGGCTCCCCAAATTGATTTGGTAGCCGAGAAATTAAAATTAGTTAGAAAATCTTTAGATTCGGTGGATCCAAAAAGATATCCCGAAACTCTTGGTAACCGTCCAATTCGTTCCACCGTTGTCAGTCTGAAGCAGGTGGTTGATTTATCTGATGATATGATGACCCAGGCCCGCCCCATGGTAAAGCAATTGCCGGAACTTTTGGGAACAAAGACAGCCAAAAAATATATGGTTCTTTTCCAAAATGACAAAGAACTTCGTCCTACCGGCGGATTTATTACAGCTTACGCCGTTTTTCGTGTTGAAAAAGGCAAGATTCATTTGGAAACATCCGATGATATTTATAAACTTGATGACACGATGACTAAACACGTGGCGCCACCGGATCCAATCTCCCGCTATCTTAATGTCTATGGTTGGAGGATGAGAGATGCCAATTTCTCACCTGATTTTGCCACGTCTATGCAGGTTTTTGAAGATTTATACAGCACTTCAACAGCCAAACAAGACATTGAAGGAATTATTGCCATGGATACAAACGTCCTGGTTAAAATTTTGGACGTTATAGGTCCGGTTACTGCTTACGGCATAAATTTCACAACACAAAAAGTTCCCCAGTGTGATTGCCCAATGATAATTTACGAACTGGAGAAATATGCAGACGAACCCAAGTCTTATGAAAGAGGAAGCAGAAAAGACATTATTGGTGTGTTATTGCAGACCATCATGCAAAAAGCGATGGATGCCCCTAAACAAATTTACGCCGGACTTTTCCAAACGGCTATTGACCAAGCAAAACAAAAACATATTATGTTTTATTTTCATAATCCGGATGCCCAAAAGGGCATTGAGGCGTTAGGTTTTGCAGGCAGAATTAAAACATCAGACGGTGATTATCTTCATGTAAATGACGCTAATTTGGCGGGGGCGAAGTCAAATCTTTTCGTTGTTTCTTCTGTCAAACAAGATGTTACGATTTCCAAAGATGGAGCAGATTCAACATTAATTTTAGAATATAAATATCCCCGTGTTGCCGATAATTGTTCCTTGGAACGTGTCGGGGGTCTTTGTTTGGCAGGAATATACAGAGATTATCTTCGTATTTACTTACCGAAAGGGGCGGCGATCGGGGAAATTTCCGGGTTTGAAAATAAAAGTACCACTTTTGAAGACTTGGGACACACTGTAGTTGACGGATTCTTCACCGTTGTGCCGCAAGGAATGGCCAGAATTACTATAAAATATCGCACCCCCGGTGATTTCCTTAAAAATAAAGAGTATAAATCGTTAATTCAAAAGCAGCCGGGTACAGACGGTATAAAATATAAAGTAACGGTAAATGGAAAACTTCAAGAATTTGCTTTAACTGAAGATAAAGAAATCAGTGTTAAGCTCTAAACTCACAGCGATTGTCCTCAAACGCTCCAATTTTTCCGAAGCTGATAAGTTAGTGACGGTATTTAGCAAAGAGCGTGGTAAGGTAAAAATAATTGCCAAAGGAACAAGAAGAATAAAAAGCCGGAGAGCTCCCCATTTGGAACTTTTTAATTTGGTAGATATTATTTTGCATAAGGGGAAAGTTTTTGATTTAATAACCGAGGCAAAATCATCACAACAATATTCTCTATCAAAAAAGAATCTCGAAAAAACGGCGTACTTATTTTATATTTCCGAAGTTTTGGACCAAATAATGCCGGAAGAGCAGCCCCACCCCGAAGTCTTTGATTTACTTGTTGATGTTTTGAGTCATGCTGAACTTGTTTCAGCATCTCAAATGCAGAAATTAGTTAAGGAATTTGTAATACAGATGGTTTGGAATTTAGGTTATTTACCAAAAGGGGAATATCCCAAGAACGGCGTGACTGATTTCGTAGAGCAAATTTCCGAGCGCAAAATCCGCAGCAAAAAGTTTTTGGAAGAAATATAAATATATGCACACACCAGGTGTGTGCAGGCACAACTTATTCAAATGTTAAGTGTGCAATTTGTTTAAGAGTACGTTGATAATTAACCTGATCTTTTACAAATTTCTCAAGTTTAGCTTTATTTAAAAAATGTTCGCAAATTAATTTGGTTTCCACAAATTGATGTGGCTGGTTTTTTGTAAAATAATCACAAAATGAGCTCCAGGAGTATTGTTTGAGTTCTTCAACATTTTTCAGCAAGTAACTTGTGACCGGATTTAAACTAATGTATCTAAAAACATGAAGTAGTTGATTGTCCGATTCTATTCTTATTGTTTTAAACATTGCCTGAAATGCGGCACCATTTCTTTCTGTTTTGGTATTAATATATTTTGCGTAGCTATTTTGAAATATTCTTAGAAATTTAGTAATTCCACCTTCGGTTAGTTGTTTTAATAAAAAGTGAAAGTGGTTTGGCATAAGGCAAAACGAGTAAATTTCCACGAGCTTTTGTGTTGAATATAGAGAATACATAAAATCACTTTTTTGTTGATATTTCATGCGGTTATAAAAAGAAAATCTTATGTTAGTATCTTCAAAACGATAAAAATCAATAAGATTGAGGGCTCTTTTATAGTCATATTTTGATATAAAGATTGGTTGTTGAGCAACGCTTCTGTTAAAAACATGATAAATTTCATCCTTGATAATTAATGATTTTCTATAAGGCATAGTATATATTAGAATATATTTCCTTATGTGTCCACTCG
>CAYHYP010000015.1:0-11252 GCA_964360925.1 uncultured Gammaproteobacteria bacterium
CCGGTGGTTTAAAGGTTTTAAAAAGACGAATGCTTAAAGGCCGTAAAAAACTAACTGTTTAAATGTTGCCCAGAAAAAATTTAATAAAATTACGAACCGAATTTCCCCGGATAAGAAAAGAGGGAAAAGTCTACGATACTCCGTTGTTTGGAATGGTGGTTTCATATTCAAAAATAGCCGACTTGGCCCAATGTGCTTTTATAGTCAGCAAAAAAATCAGTTTAAAATCGGTGGTCCGCCATGAAGTTAAAAGAAAACTGTCGGATACTATCAATATTTTTATGCCAAATCTTGCTAAAAGTATCCAACTGACTTTCCTTGCCAAACAAAAATTGATAGAATCAACAAAAGATGAACTTAAAAAAGAAATGGAATCAGTCTTACATCGTGCTCGCTTTATTTAAATTTTATAAGTATACTTTTTCCTGGTTATTCTGGGGTTCGTGCAAATACTCTCCTACTTGCAGTGAGTACACATATCAACAAATTAAGAAGCATGGTACAATCCAAGGGTTATATCTGGGGTTTAAAAGATTATTAACTTGCTATGGGTGATCCCTTTTTACAACTTATTGTTTTCATTTACAACACTGTGGGGTTGCAAAACCTCGGTTTTGCAATAGTTGAAATTGCCGTTCTTTCCAGAGTAGTCTTCTATCCCTTTGCCAAACAACAAATCCATTACTCCAAAAAAATGTCCGAGCTTACTCCTCACATAAACGCTTTAAAGGATAAACATAAAGGCAATCAACAGGCTTTTGCCGCGGCTCAAATGGCTTTGTTTAAAGAAAATGGTGTCAATCCTGCCGCCGGGTGTCTTCCCGCCATTGTTCAAATAGTAATTCTTTTTGGCTTGCTTGGAGCAATGAACACAATTTTAACAATGAATTTAAACACAGGTTTTTTAATTTGGGATATGGCAAAACCGGATGCTTTTAAGGTTTCGGGGATTCCATTTGCCCTTCCGGGTATTTTGGTGACATTAGCTGCATTAACTCAATTTATACAGACAAAAATGATGATGCCCGCCGCCGCTCCTAAAATAAGAACAGATGACAAGCCAGCCGAAAAGAAAGAGAAAGCTGGCTTCATGAGCGAATTTGCCGAAGCGCAATCGTCAATGATTTGGATGTTTCCTTTAATGTTTCTTTTTCTGGGAACCCAATGGCCGTCTGGTTTGGCTTTATATTGGACGGTCAGTTCTGTTTTGGCCATCGCCCAGCAGTATAAAATTTCAGGATTTGGCGGATTGGAACAGTATGTAGTAAAATTAAAACAATGGCAACCAAAAAAACTTTAAAACTAATTGAAGAATCAGCAGAAGAACTTTTGCAAAAATTACAAATTGATGCCAAAGTTGAAGTGGTTGAAGGAGAGGAAGATCTATATACGGTCAATGTTGCCACTTCCGAATCCGGATTGTTAATTGGTTTCCACGGAGAAACTCTTTCTTCTTTCCAGGTTGTTCTGGGTTTAATTGTCTATCGGCGAAGCCGGCGAGCTGACGCTGCTAAAAAAGTTGGCGAGTGGGTAAAGCTTATTGTTGAAGTTGGTGATTACCGCGCTAAAAGAGCAGAACAATTGACGGCGATGGCCGGTGCTTATGCCAATCAGGCTATTTCTACCGGTTTGCCGGTAGTTTTGCCTCCCCTTCCCCCCTCCGAACGCCGGGTGGTACACATTGCTTTACAGGAAAGGCCAGACGTAGAATCCGTTTCTGAAGGCGAAGGCAACCAACGTCGAGTCGTAGTAAAACCAAAAAATACTTAATATGTCAAAAATTAGTGTTTTGATCGCTGATAATAATAGGGATTATCTTGAAACCGTGTGTGATTGGGTGGGGACAGAGAGAGTTGCAAATTATAGGTAAAGCTTCGGATTTAGAAACAGCATTAAAGCTTGCAAAAGAAAAGGGAAAAAAGACTCGTATTGCTTTGTTAGACCAAAGTTTGGTTGATGACAACGACCAGTATGATACTTCAGGAAGATCTGTTGCCAACGAGCTTAGAAAAATAAACCCTTCGGTAATTATTGCGTCTATTTCTTCTAGGGAATTCCCCGGTGTAGATCTCGAAATAAAAACTTTTTCAAGCATAAAAGTATTTCTTCAGGCAGTTATTGGAATAGCAAAAAAATAGTAGAATTTCTTCGATGAAGAAAAAATTTAAACGAATTCCCAGATTTAATAACGAGGACGAAGAAAGGGATTTCTGGGCAAAAGCAGACACCTCTTTGTATTTTAATTGGTTAAAGCCAATAAAAATGGACTTGTCTAAGTTACAACTATCGACCAAATCAACAAAGAAAGAAAAATACAAACAACCTAATTTATAGTAGGATAGGTTTGTGGTAAAACTTCAAAAATTAATCTTTGCGGGAATTATTATTTTCCTCCCCTCTCAACTGGGTCTTCATTTTTGGCCGTCGTGGGCGTATGTAAATGGAATTAGGGTAGACTACTTCTCCCCCACACTGTATTTTACTGATGTACTGATTTTAATCCTCGTCATCCTGGAGGGAGCAAAGCGACCGATGAGCAAGCTCGCGGCTCCGCCACTAGGATCTATTAAAAAGATGCTATCGCTTCGCTCCAGCATGACGATATTTTTTATTGCTGTATTTATTTTATTAAACATATATTTCTCTTATTCCCCTTCTGTCTCTATTTATAAATGGTTAAAGGTTTTGGAGCTAGGATTCCTAGTTTGGTTTATAACCAAAAATTTACAATTGACAATTAAGAATTTAAAATTTCTAATAATTCCAATATTTTATGAATCTATTTTAGCCATTTGGCAGTTTGTAAATCAAGCTTCTGTTGGCGGTTTGTGGTATTTCTTGGGTGAACGGACTTTTAATAGTTCTACCCCCGGAATTGCCAATGCCGTCATTAACGGGCAAATGGTGCTTCGCCCCTATGGTACTTTTCCCCACCCAAATGTTTTGACAGGATTTTTAATTATCACCGGATTAATTTTACTAAAATTTATTCCGCAAATTTCCCGCAAGATAACCGCACTTGTTTTGGTAATGGTTATTGTGGTTTTATTTTTAACCCCGTCGCGTGGGAACTTACTAAATGGCCTTAATATCCGTCAACAATTTAACAATGTGGCCATTAATAAATGGATATCTTCCCCTGTTTTGGGCACAGGTTTAGGCACTTCTCCTCTTTATGCTACCGGAGTCAAAAACTACGCTCTTGCCCACCAACCCACCCACAATATTTATTTAATGCTTTTATCCGAAACAGGGGCAATTGGTTTGGGATTTTTTGTTTTTTTGATAATTCAGATTTTTTTTAAAATTAAAAATTTAAAATTTAAAATTATATTGATTATTATTTTATTCTTGGGTCTTTTTGACCATTACTGGTTAACTCTCCAGCAAGGGCAACTTCTTCTTGCTCTCGTCCTGGGATTATCCAGTATAATTAAAAAATCATGACTTCAATTTCTCACAAAATTGGCTGGAATACGTTTGTACAAATGGTTGGGAAAATGGCCACCACAAGTGTGGGTGTTTTAATCACAATTCTTCTAACCCGTTATTTGGGTCCTTCCGGTTTTGGATCATTTACCTTCATATTGGTTTTTGTAACCATGTTTGGAACTATCGCCGATTGGGGCTTAACTTTAATTACTGTTCGCGAAGCCAGTAAAGATCAACAGCAGGCATCACAAATAATTGGGAACACTTTGGTCATCAGATTGATTTTATCTTTGATCGCGGCTGTTATTGCCACTTTAGTTATCTGGATTTTCCCTTATGAAAATTCCTTGAGAATTTTGGTTTCCGTTGCCTCCCTATCTCTTATTGCCGCTTCTTTAAAAACTTCTTTTCAGATCATCTTTAATGTTAAGTTGCGAATGGAAAACACCGCAATTTCTGATTTTTGTGCCAATCTCCTAATTTTATTAATTATTGGTATTGTCATTCAAATGAATTTGGGAATTTCCGGGGTGGTTGGGGCATATCTGATTGGAGATTTTTTTGCCGCCGGTATTGCCGGATTTCTGGCGTTTAAATATCTCCCCATTAAATTTAATCTTTCTCTCCCGTCCACAAAATTTCTTCTTTTGGAAGCTTTACCAATGGGGGCTCTTTTGGTTGTTTTTACAATTTATAACAGGATAGATACGGTGATTTTGTCCTACTATAAAGGTCAGGAAGCGGTGGGGTTGTACGGTGCGGCTTACCGGATTTTTGAGGTTTTGGTTTTGGGAGCAGCTTTTTTTGCCAATGCAGTTTTACCCTTGATTTCCTCATTGGCTCAGACCGATCGGGAAAAATTGGGGTTGGTGTACCGTAAAAGTTTTGTTATCTTAACCTTTTTGGGAGTAGGAGTAGCCATTACAAATTTTTTCCTGGCACCTTTTGCTATTTCTCTTATTGGCGGAGCCAAATTTGCCGGAGCCGTTCTTCCTTTGCAGATTTTGTCATTGGCTTTGATTGTTTCCTATTTTAATCATTTAAACGGTTATACCCTGATTGCCTTGGGAAAACAGTGGTATTCTTTTGCCATTGCTATAATTGCTCTAATAATAAACGTGATTTTGAATCTGATTTTTATCCCCCGCTATTCCTACAACGCCGCCGCGTTTATTACTTTTTTGACAGAAGGATTAATTGTGGTTTTAAGCCTTTATCTCTTGCGAAAAGTTGCTAAAATTAAATTTTCTTTGGCGGACTACCCTAGTGTGATTGGTGAGTTTATCAAAAAACGGGGAAAAATTTATGATATATAAAGTTTTTACCGATGGTGGATCCAGAGGAAATCCGGGCCCTGCAGCCTGTGCTTTTGTGGTTTATGACGATTCAGGAAATATACGGCAAAAACGCGGGAAATATTTAGGAATAGCTACGAATAACGAGGCGGAATATCAGGGAGTAATTGAAGCTTTGTGTCATCCTGAACTTGTTTCAGGATCTGAAATAAATTTTTTTCTAGACTCATTATTGGTGGTTAATCAACTTAATGGTCTTTGGAAAATCAAAGAACCCAGATTAAGAGAGTTGATTTTGAAAATCCGTGAATTGGAAGCAGGTAAAAATGTAACCTACACTCATATCCCACGGGAACAAAACAAAGAAGCTGATGCTTTAGTTAATGAAACATTGGATGCCAATCGTCATCCTGGAGCGTAGCGATAGGATCTTCCTTCTTTTATTCGTGGTTTGTTACTTGAGGTTTAATTTAATTCCGTAAGCATGAAGGTGTGCTTGAGCCCACCAAGGAAGTTCCGCAGGTTTTATTTTTGAAACTTCTTGATACGTGGCTTCGGTTTCATTGATATCTAAAACAACGCCTTTGCTTTTTTCTCTGTCTTCAGCAAGGATTTTTTCAATTTCTTCTTTTGTTTTTGCCATCCTGGAACTATTCTCTCTCTCTGCTTAAAAAGTCAAGAGTCAGCCGATCGTGACGTCGTAGGGGCGATTCATGAATCGCCCCTACAAACCATGAGAAGATTGCTTCGTCACTTCCAGTGTAAACATTTGCACTCCTCGCAATGACAAAATACCTATTGACAATTTGTACATATCGTACTAATATCAAAATATGACATATACTGTCTCCGTGGGCGATTTCAGGAACAATCTATCAGATTATCTTGCCATGGTGAGACTTGGTAATAGTTTGGTGATTAAAGACGAAAGGAAAAACGAGGAAATAGTTGAGGTTATTCCCAAGAAAAAATTTGACGTAGAGGATTATTTAAAAACTCTTCATGAGGTAGCGGGGACTTTTACTGCCAAAAACCACCCCGAGTGGGCAACCAAAGCGAAGGTCATAAAGTGGCTAGAAAAAAGTAGATTGGCAGACGAAAGGCATTTTGATGTACCTAATTGATACAGACATTATTATCTGGACAATAAGACAGGGACGAGGGAACAAAGTAGTTTGGCAGGCTATTGATTCTTTTTTTCGTTCACAACCAGATGAGGTCGCAATCTCCACAATAACAGTCGCTGAAATATATAAAAATATTCGTTCATCAGAAGTCTCTGATACTGAAAAAATTCTTGCAAAGCATGCTATTGTTCCCGTATCAATAGAAATAGCTAAAAGTGCAGGTTATTATTGGCAACAGTATAACCAAAAAATTAAAACTCTTAGTCTCCCCGATTGTATTATTGCCGCTACTTCTCAAATTGAAAAGGCAAAACTTTTAACTTTGAATAGTAGACATTTTCCAATGAAAGACATTGAAGTCCTTAATCCCCTCTCTTAATTTTAATAATGACGAGGTGTTAGAATAAACCAATGAATCCCGCGTCTAATGTTCACATAGAAAAAGAAGATGTTTCCCCCGTTGCCGTTATTTTTAACGGTTTTGAATATGGAAAGGTTTTAAAAGAGGCTTTGTTCAAACAAAATCTCCGCGTTGTTTATTTGGAAAGTCAAACCCAACCTCTTTCTGTTCTGGAAAAACCCGCTTATATTTTTTTCTTTGCCGGTAAAAAAACTCCCTTATCTCTTTTAAAAAATCAATTTGCCGAAATACAAAATACGGGCGGCAAGATTATTTTAATTCTGGATAATCTTGATTTATTTGACGAAAAAACTATCACCGGCGAAGATCAAACAAAATATAGAGTTATGGAAATACGGGGGGTTTTAAAGGCAGAACAACTGGAATTATTTGTCTCCAAGGTTATAAGATTTGCTTTTTCTTCAAGAAATCTTGAAAGACAATTGATTATAGGGAACTCACAGGAAATTATCGGACCGGAAACAGAAAGAGTTATTGTCAAAAAATCAAAACAGAAATTTGAAATAAACAAAAAACATCTGACTATTTTTGGAGCCGTTTTTTTGTTTGCAGTTTTAGTAATTACTCCCATGATTGTTTTTGGCGTTTCTTCACTTTTGGCCTTTTCCAGTTTAGGACAAACAAAAGAGGCCATTTTTCAAGGTCAATTTACAGTGGCTTCCCAAAAAGCACAAAATGCACAAGTTCATTTTGCCAGGTCAAAGGAAATTATAAAAATAATTGCCGGACCATTACAACTCTTGGGTTTAAATAAACCGCTGGACAAAATTTTCTCTCTTTTAATCTTGGGAGAGTCAACTGCCGAGGCGGGGAATAATGTTTCCGTTATTGCTTCTAAAATATCCGGTTTGACGAGCGGGTTTATTTCCGGTTCTTCACAAATTGATTTGGTTGGCTTATCTTCCCAATTACGGGGAGAAATTTCTCCCATTGCCGCAAATTTGGGATTAATGGAAGCACAGGTTTTAGGGGTAAGCACTATACCCGGAATGCCAATGGATAAATTGAAAAAGTATCTTGATGAAATTCCCAACATTAGAAAAGCTATTTCCGGGGTGGAGTCGTTTTTAACGGTTTTACCCCAGATTGCGCCGGCTACTGAAAAAAAGACCTATCTGGTTGTTTTCCAAAACAGTGCGGAACTTCGGGCCACAGGTGGTTTTATTGGTTCATACGGTTTAGTAAATTTTGACCAAGGAAGATTGGTTAATTGGCAGATTTACGATATTTACAGCGCCGACGGACAGTTAAGAGGGAGAATTTCTCCACCTGATGAAATTTTGCATTATGCCGGAGAACCAAATTGGTATATGCGTGATGCCAATTGGTCCCCGGACTGGCCACTTTCTGCCAAACGACTGGAGTGGTTTTTAGAAAAAGAAACCGGACAAAAAGTTGATGGAGTGATAGGAGTTAGTTTGGGAACAATTTCCAAATTTTTGGAAGCTACCGGCCCAATTGAAATCACGGATTTAAATGATACGGTGACAGCAGAAAATTTCTTTCATAAAGCGGAGTATTCTGCAGAAATAAATTTTTTCCCCGGCTCCACACAAAAACGTGATTATCTTGGTGCTGTTGCCAAATCTCTTTTGGAAAAAATTGTTAGTGGGTCACAAAACAATCTTCCCAAATTAGGTCAGGCACTCTTGGCATCTTTACAAGAAAAAGATTTAATTTTTTATTTTAATTCTCCCGTTATTCAAAAAACTTTTAGTGTAAACGGGTGGGCGGGGGAGATTGCCCCGGAAGAATGCCAGAAAAAGGGCTACAATTGTATTAGTGTGGTGGACTCTAATTTAGGATCAAATAAAGCCAATTATTTTGTGTCCAAAGGGTTGGCCGTTTCCAGCGCCATTGCCAAAGACGGGGCGATTGATACCACGATCACAATTAATTACAAAAATGATTCTCCAAGTGAAACCTGGCCAGGAGGAAGATATAAGAATTATTTACGAATTTTAATTCCTGCCGGATCCAAGATGACTGATTTTTCAATTGGGGACACACGGGTCCCCTGGGTAACACCGATTTTAACGGAGAAGGAGTTGGCAAAAGTAACTTTACAACAATTTTTAGTTTTACAAACAATGGAAGGACCATATAGTAGTTTTGGCGCTTTGGTAGAAGTGCCGATTGGTCAAACTAAAAAAGTGGTTTTTCGTTTTCGTCATCCCTACCGGTTGCAAATTTCTTCAGAAACCCCAAGTTTCACCATGAATTTTATTAAACAGCCCGGGACAGGAAAAGATCCTTTGGACTTCGTGGTGGACTTTCCTTCCTTTTTATTGCCCGCTACGCCTCTTGTGTTCCCGCAGAAGCTAATCTATAATAGTGATCTAAGTGTTAACCGCAAGTTTGAAATAAATTTTAAAAGACAAATATGAAATCAATTACATTAGAAGCCAAGGTTAGAGATATTTCCGGGAAAAAAGTAAAGTCTTTAAGAAAACAAGGCATTCTTCCTGCCGGGGTTTTTGGACACAATGTCAAATCTGTTTCTTTAAGCGTTGTTGCCAAAGATTTTAATAAAGTCTATAAACAAGCGGGGGAGACGGGTTTAGTAGAGTTGAAATATGGAGACGTTTCCCAACATACTCTTATTGCTGATGTACAAATTCATCCTTTAACCCGCGAACTTTTGCATATTCAATTTCATGCCGTTAATTTGTTGGAAAAAATTAAAGCCAATGTTCCTTTGGAATTGGTAGGTGACTCACCGGCGGTCGCCAACAATATTGGTCTTTTGCTGCAAACCTTAAATGAAGTAGAAGTAGAGGCGTTGCCAACTGATTTGCCGGAGAAAATTGATGTTGAAGTGGCCACACTTTCTGAAGTTAATCAACAGGTTCTTGTTTCTCAATTAACCGCTCCAAAAGGGGTAGAGATTTTAACCGGAGCGGAAGAAGTGGTAGTTAAGGTTGCTCCTCTTATATCTGAAGAAGCCAAGAAAGAAGCAGAAGAAGCCGCAGCTAAAGAAGCTGCCGCTGCCACCACAACAGAAGCCGCCGCCACTACCACAACTCCAGCTACAGAAGGGGAAACGTCTAAACCAGAAGCGGCAGAAAAAACAGAAATGTCATCCTGAACTTGTTTCAGGATCTCGAATGCTGAAACCATTAGTCTTTTAATCCAAAATCTTTTTTCCTTTGGGCTATATCCATTTCTTCCATTTCCTTATCATAAAGTGACACCACATCGAGAATAGAGGCATACGATTGACCAATCATTTCCTCTTTTGTTCTTCCTTTAAAATCGTAACCTCTAACTGCCAAGGTTTGGTAACTAAACTCTTTGTATAAATCTCTCTGACTGGCAAAAGTTAATAATTGCTCATAGATTGTCTTTGGATCTAGCTTGATGAGATAATGTAAAGCCAACCAGATCACCTTAGCTTTTCGGATTAGGTCACAGTAAACAACTGTTTTCTCGCCTGATTGTAGCTTCTGGGCAGCAAACTCAAGGTTTTGGTTCGTATTAATTGATTTGTCTTCCAGGACGAAGTTGGGGAATTTGGATATTTCTTCCAAATATTGTTTGGCTGCTAATGCTTCCGAAATTGTAGGTCTAGCAGGGTCAGTATATCCGCCACAAAGTATTATTCTGTCAAAGTTAGAGGAATGGACTTCTTTGACAATAAAATCCAAATAGCCTTTATACCCTTCGTTTCTCTTGTCAAATATTCCGTAAAGAAGAATAACGCCAGTTAACATACCTAGTTATTATACTCTCAAAAAATGAATTTAGTGCAAAGTTGAAAAAAGATTTGTGGTATAATACTCTTTATGAACAAATTAGGAGAACTTTTAGGATTTAACAGATCAGAGAGAGAGTAAACAGACTCAGTCATCACAGAGTGAGCATTTTGGTGTAGTTGGGGCACAGGATTACGATAGTCTCGGAAGCTCATCATGGCGAAAATATCAAAATTCAGACCAGCTTCAAAATGCGTGGTCCCCCTCGCCGGAAAGCCCATGGTCAAAATACCAAAAAACTAAAAGCGTTGGTCTTATTGAAAAGTTATGGACAAGGATAAAACCAAGATATAGTGAAGGTGAGGACAGGAGTCAGCGTGGAATTCGCAATCTAACACGAAATGGAGTATTGGGACAAGAAACCGCTATTATATTGGATTCCGGAGGGCCACACAGTGTATCCATGGCGGCAAACCTTGTAGACGAAGGATATCAACCTGTAATTATGTTTGATGATCATGATGCAGATCATGCTAAACAGGAACTAGCGACCATGCTATATCACGCTGAGGAAATGAAAAAAGGAAAATTAAAAGGCAAAATTAAATCGTCAGCTCCACCCGTTTTCGTAATGGATTGTCATAGAGAAAGATTGGACTTTGGTAAAAACGGTAAATTTGAAAAAAAAGGATACTCATATGGAGAACAAGATCTTCCGTCGGTAGAAGAGTTAAAAAAACAAGGTATCAAACAAGTGGTTTATGTTAATGAAGGTGATCAGCAAGGAAATATAAACTCGGGTTTTCAAAGTATTGACAGGGTTGCTGGGGACCTTAAAAAAACGATCCAGAGATATGAGAAAGCGGGAATTAAAGTTGTTTATACGGGAGTAAAGCCTTGGGAGGATCGTGGAAGGAACCATCGGTTTTAGAAATTTGGACGACTTAAAAAGGGTTTGGTGGTAAGTTGGTAACTTCACAAGGACTCTCTTTTCAAATTTACTGGATTTTAATATTTTGGTTTTTTTTGAGATGCTGAAACGAGTTCAGCATGACACGTGTTTATTGTATTTTGTAATAGAGGCTTTTGGCCAAGGAGTGGAGAGGTTGGGGGAGTTTCAAAGAAGCAATTAAAGACCTTAATATTTTTGTAAAATAAACATAGTGATTTTTTAGATAATCAAAAGTGGAAAAGGAATCGGTTTTTTCTCCATAAGTAATTGATCCAACAACTCTGATATTTTTAAAATTTTTTGATTTAAACAAATATTTTTCCACCACTT
>CAYHYP010000016.1:0-11236 GCA_964360925.1 uncultured Gammaproteobacteria bacterium
TTTGGCAAACACTTTAAAAGTTTTAGAACACTTACCACGAAATCAAAAGTTCTTGTATGAATATTTATGGGTTTTTGAATGTTTGGTATTGGTATTTGAACATTGGGACTTATTGAAATTGGCATATTGGATTTTTGAAACTACTGGAACAATCTCGCTCTACCTAGAATGTAGTGCAAATCTCTGTTTTTTCTTTCTCCTATTTTTACAGCGGGAACACCACCAACTATTGTAAATTCATCAACATCCTTAGTAACCACTGCCCCGGCTGCCACTACGGCTCCCTTGCCAATTCTGACACCCGGCAAGAGAATCGCTCTTGGCCCAATAAAAACATAATCCTCTATTTCTACCGGTTCATTCGTAGCCTCAAAACCATCAGAAGATACATTATGTTCTTCGTTATAAATCAACACTTGGGAGGCAATATCTACATGATCCCCTATTTTAATTTTATTTCGCCCATCCAAAAATACATTATCTCCAATATGGGTATCTGTTCCGATTTCAATATTTTTAGGATTATAAAATCTTGCCCACAAATGGATATTACTACCCGTACCGATTTTTACCCCAAAAAATTGATAGGTTGCTTTTCTAACAAACCATATGGGAATATTCCCAACAATCGTAAGTTTCAGAAGCACAAAGTCCAGCCAATAATTATTCAGCCTATTTGTAATTTTAGGCACTGCCTGGCCTAAAGTGAGTTTAGTACCGTATTTGTCTTTAAACATGTTTCTTCCCAATTATACCTATTTACCCATTCTAATCCAAATTTAACTTTACCGGTATTTACACTTTCCAGTGCCGACCTGATAGATTCCACGCTATAAGGGTCATCAATATAAAAAGCAGCGTCTCCACAAATTTCCGGTAGACAGGAAACGCGGGAAACAACCACCGGAGTTCCGCATGCCATAGCCTCAATCGCCGGGATCCCAAACCCTTCATAAAGACTGGGTAAAACAAAAGCTTTGGCACCGGCATAAAGTCCGGGAATTTCGCTATCCGGTAAATACCCTGTCAAAACAATATTTTTTTCATTTTTTATATTCTCATTCATCCATCCGCCACGACCTTCGTTTATCATTCCTACAATTACCAATTTACAGTCGGTTTTTAATAATTTAAAGGCTTGTATCAATCTTTCCACGTTCTTTCTGGGTTGTAATGTTCCCAAAAACAAAAAGTATTCCCCATATTTTGTACTTTTTTTAACTTTTGTATTAAACCTATCTTTATCATAGCCGGGATAAGTTACAACAATTTTTTCTCCGGGAATATTATAAATTTCCATAATATCTTTTTTGGAATTTTCGGAAATAGTAATTATTTTTCTGGCTTGCATCGCCGAGAGACGGCTCCAATATTTTAATTGATATAAATCTTTCGCTTTAAAATACTGCGGGAACTTTTCAAAAGCCAAATCCATTATGGAAATTACCAACGGCACGGGTAAAAAAAGTGGCGCATAGTGAGTTGGGGTAAACAAAACATCCGGGGGATTTGTCAAAAGTTTTTTTTGTAATCCAATTAATGTCCATAGTTTTTTTGGTCCAAAAACGTCATAATTAAGCTTGGGCATATCATTTCTTGGAAGATCTTTTAAATACACTATTATGTCTTTATTGGAAAAATGGCTTAAAAGTTCAAAAGCATACTGGCCTACCCCTACACGGTGGGCGACATTTGCTTCATTCCCGTTAATTCCTATCATCATTAGTCATATTTTACTACTTTTATGTACCAGATATATTGCCTGGCCGGAAAATCTTTTATGGCCGCATCTTTCTTTTCATAATCTTGCTTTATATAAGGATATATTTTTTATTTATCCTCCCTTATATTTTGAAATCATTTCTGTTTTCAGCAACTTTTTTGGACTAACTTTAATTTCTTTGATCAGTCTTTCATATTTAAATATTATCTTTACGGATACTCTCCTTTATTTTGTCGGAAAAAAAAGAATTCTTCCTTTGATAATTTTTATCCCCTTACAAATATTTTTTGAGGGAAATGCTTTTTGGCCGGATCAATTGCTGGCCCCCATTTTTCTTGCCGGTTGGCTCTGCTTTCAGCACAAAAAATATTTTCTCCTGGGTTTATTTTTGGGACTAGCTTTAATTACAAAACAAACTGCCGCATACTTTATTTTTGGAATATTTATTTTATTTATTTTTTCTAAAGCAAAACTTAAAAATTATGTAAAATTACTTATCGGTAGTTTAATCCCTATTATTATTTTAATTTTATATCTGATATTTAACCAAAATTACCGGGAATTTTTTGAACAAACCATTATTTATATTTTTTCTTATCACACAAAAAATACCTTACAAATTCTCTGGCCCAATAAACAACAAATCATTTCTACCCTATTAATATTCTTTCCTGTTCTTTTCTCAAAAAACTATAAACTTATATTTTTGGCTATTCTTGCATCCTTGGGAATTTTTACCAGATTTGAATATTTTCATTTACAACCCGCTTTACCCTTTATTGCCTTGATATTATCCGAAACTTTTGTCTCAATTCCCTTTCTTTTGGTTTTTGCCGTTCTTTTTATCAGATTCGTTTTTACATCTCACGGATTACCGACGAGATTTTACGATACCGAACTAAAAAACAACGCCAGAAAAATTAATTTGTATATCCCAGCAGGTTCAAAAGCACTTTTTATTAATACTTGGGATCATTATTATTATTTAACAAATACGATCCCACTTGGGAATTTTTTCTATTCCTCGACACCATGGAATTGGGAATATGGGGATTTGCAGGTAAAAACCGTAGAGATTTTGAAAAGAGAAAAACCTAAATATGTTGTTTACGGTTCATGTTTTAAAATAAATGAAATCTGCTATCAACCGGCGATTGTCAAAGACTATATTAAAGCAAATTACAAGCAAGTATCAGAAACTTCCGATGGGACCGGTATTTTTGAGTATAATCCAGTGAGTTTTTGACAAAAACTCAAGTCCCTGGACAGTCAAGAACAAATATAAAACCAAAGACAAAAAAAGAATATTTTTATTTTTTGAAAGTAACTCTCCGATTATTAGGCTACTTCCAAATAAGGCTACCGTCAGATAATGAGCGGACATGTGATTTGGTAAAAAAATAAATATGCCCAGTGTAACCACAAACCAGAAAGCTCCGGTTAGAATTAACCTCCAATCAATATTCTTTTTAAAAAGGGCTACCAAAAAAAGTACAAAAGCTCCGGTAAAAAACCAATCCGCAGAAAATTTAACGGCTTCTGGGAGATTTAGAGAACGTAAAACATACCAACGAAAAGTCTTTACCGCTGTTATTGGATTCAGGCTAATGGCGTAATCAGCATTCACGGGAAATTTAAATAGAAATGTCCGCAAACCGATCCACCCTAATCCCAGAAAACAAAGTATCATAAAAATGTTTTTGGAAAACGTCTTTTTGCAAATGATGGAAATTATCGGCAATATAAAAATTAGCGTAAGAATTTGTTCGTTGCCGGCGAGTCCAATAATAAATGTGGGGATTACCAACCAGGAATATTTTTTATGATAAAAGAGTAAAAAACATAAGAAGAAAAGGAAACCCCCAATAACAAACTGCGAATTGGCTATCCAGTAAAAATTGGCAAAAAGAGAGATATTAAGGGCGTATAGAAAAGAGATTAGTATTGATTTATTTTTATTTGCAGTAATTAATAAGGCGCTCTTGTAGATTAAAATTAACGTACCGGCAAAAATCACAAATTCAATTAGATGATATCCCAAAGGATTGTATCCTGAAATGATTTCTCCCAAAAAATAGAATCCCTGAACCGAAACAGGCCGGAAATGGTTTGCTCCTGGAATGACCGCTAAAAAGTCTCTTGTAGCAGCCAACTGCAAATTCAATTTATCATCCTGAAAAAATCGTGAAGTAAAAGAATCACGATAGACGACAGCTACAAGCCCGATTATTAGTAAAATTTTAAGCCAGTTCCTCATAAACTTTTATTGTTTCCTTGGCAGTATTTTCCCAGGAAAACTTTTGCGCCTGGGAAAATCCTTTTTCAATTAACTCTTTTCTTTTGGAACTGCTTAAATCCAGAACATAATCAATTTTTTCGGCGATATCCGAAATACTTAAAGGATCAGCGTAAATGGCAGCTTTTCCGCCGACTTCCGGCATACTGGATAGATTGCTTGTAACCACCGGGCACCCGCAATTAAACGCTTCCAAAATAGGAATCCCGAATCCTTCATAAATACTGGGGTACACCAGTGCAAGAGCTCCACTATAAAGTTCTGCCAATTTTTCCGAAGAAACATACCCAAGTGCGTTTACTACCTCTACTTTTTTATAATTTCCAACCATAATTAATTCCACATCTTTTTGCTTCAAAGATTGAAAAGCTTTAACCAATCTGTCCAGGTTTTTTCTGGGTTCTCTGGTTCCGACTGCCAAAATATATGGTTTCTTTGGTTTATATTTTTCTTTTGGTGGTTGCATATTACTGGCTTCATAAATTACTTTTATTTTTTTCTCGTCAATCCCTAAAATTTCCACAATATCTTTTTTCGTGGACGCTGAAACTGCTATAACGGCATCGCACTCTTTTTTAACCCATTCCAGTCTTCTTTTTTGAACGGTAACAATATTTGAATGTGAAGAATGAGGAAATTTGTACACCACCATATCGTGAATTGTGGTTACTTTTTTAGCCTTTGTAGGTGGCTGTGTCCAATCACTGGAGTGAAAAACATCTATTTTACCAATCAAATTTTCCACCGGTAAGATATGAAGCCGGTTCCATAGTAAATCCAGAAACGTTGGCGGAAATGGCCAAAATCCTTTTTGCCTCCTACGCAAACTTGACCCAAACAAAACATACACATTCTTTTTGTCTATTTCCAAAAGCTTTTCCACCAAATTTTTTGTATAAGCTGCTACCCCGGTTCCTTCATAAACAGTTTGGCTGATATCAATTCCTACTCTCACATTATTAATACACTATATATATTTGCAACAACGGCAATTACCGTAGCCAGGAATATTAAAAAGTTTCCTTTTCCTTCCAACCCAAAAATCGCCAAAACTATTAATATCATACTAAAATCCAAAGAGTAACGGATTCCGAACTGTACTAAACCGGGGCTAAAAAGCAATAATAACGGAAAGAGCAAAAACAAAAAAGTTATCCAAAGATAAATTACCAATTTGGTCTGAATTTTCTTACCTAAAGTAAGTAGAGCTCCTAAATACACCGGCGAAACCGCGAAAATTGAAATTGCTTCCATGTTAAAATTCAAAACCGGTTGCATTTTCCATAGTGTCAGTTTTGGAAGCTCCAAAAAAATCAGCCAAAGATTTCTGGGGATATATTGCCAGGACATAATGCCGAACGGCATAAACCTTAAAGTGTCCAGACCGTGGTTGTGATAAAGATACCCCGTATCTAAAATACTACCAAATCTTAAGTAATTATAAAATAATAATATTATTGAAAAAAATAGAAATGGAACTGCCGATACGATTAATTTTTTAAAATTGAAGCTCTCGAATAGCCGAAAAATCAATAAAATACCAAGAAAAACAAGACTAAATCGATTAATAAAATTTGTTGATATAAAAAGTGAAGCCCAAAAAAAATCATGCAAGTTCAACTTTTTTTTAATCAAAATATAGAATGCAAACAACGTTGGCACCATGGAAACAACCTGGGAAACAAACCAAACGCCTGACCGCGTACTGACATAAACCTGGCTTGTGCCAAAAGCAAAAAAGACCATTATTAGTAAAACAAATTTTTCCGAGATCTGATCATTAAAATATTCTTTTCCTATCCGTTTAATAATTAAATACATAATTACAGCCCCCAAACTACCAAAGAAAATCGCCAAATATGCAGCAGGGATATATCTTTGCATAATAATTTGAGGAGGCATTAAAAGAAAAGCCGGAATGGGCCCCCAATAGGGATACCATTTGCCGTTAAATAATGATAAATCATGATTTTCTATTGGGTTAGGAATATCCAAACGGGCTGACAGGAAACTTCTGGCCAGGGGATTAAAATAGTCCAAGTCGTGAGCAAACTCCCCTGTTCCTTTCGTAGCCAAAAAATAATAGCTAGCGGCAACAATGAAGAAAATTAAAAAAAGTCTAAATTTTTTCATACTTCCAGATTAACAAATTATTAAAACTTTTTTCTTCGGTCCGTTTATACCCGTTAACTTCCAGCAATTTTCTTTGAGCATCACCAGGATCAAAAATTTCTTGTACATAGCGGAATAAATACACCGAGGAAGTATTTTTAATTTTTAGATCTGCATTGTAATATTCTAAAGACGCTGCTTGAGCAATGTTGGGCATAATAATTTGCCCCGGATCTATCTTTATATAATTTACGGCACTGCGCCAATCTTCCCGCCAAAATTTTGGATTTAAATTAAAATAAACCAAACATCCCAAACTGATTATCGTAATAAACGATATTATTTTTTTGGGACTTTGAGAAAGTAACAGAATAAATGCCGGAAGAACAAACAAAAATCTAAAATATGTAAATATTGGAATCTTAAAAGATAATACAAAACCTAAAATCAAAGGAACCGTAAACCAAGCCCAGTAAATTTTGTTTCGGGAAAAAGTCATAAAATAACCATAGACCGCAGTGAAAATCGCGTAAATCCAAACAGGTAAAGATATCCGTCCAAAAAGGAACTTTGCTGGAACTAGGGCAAAGTTCTTCAAACTTGCTCTACCTAAAATATCTCCCCAACTACTGCCGGAAACTCCTAAGACTGAACCTATTTGGATCAAAAGAAGCGGAATAAGAGGAATTAGCCCCACGATTATCCAAAAGATTTCCCTGCTTAAAAAAACCGGAAACATAAGCCAAGGAACGTAATCCGTATAAAGTGCCGCTAAAAATGACATTACGAACAAAAGCCGCTTTTTTTTGATAAAAAAGAAAACTGAAGCGGTAACTAACAACATTGCTAATGAATACATCCGGGCTTCCTGCGAATAATAGACCCCTAACGGGTTCACAGCCATCAAGATTGCCGCTTTTTTTCCGCCAATTTTATATATGAAAAATATCGCCAGGACCCCAAATATTACCGATGGCATTCTTAAAGCAACTTCCGAAAAACCAAAAAACATTGTCCAAAATTTTAAAAACAAATAGTAAAGCGGCGGATGGAAATCCCCGGGAGAAAATTTTGTTATCAGCTCTATAAAGGAATTATTTTTAACGGCTAGGGCAGTAATCGCTTCATCCAGCCAAAGAGATTGGTTAAGATTGATCAATCTTAAAACTAAACCTAAAGCTATTACGAATATAATTGACTTTTGTGTTTTGATTTTTTTAAACATTGGCTATTTCAACTTATCAAGTATAGCTAAAGCTTGTTTGTTAAATTTGGAAAAGGCAAACCATTTTTTGCCTAAATCTTTTATTGAAGCGCCAAAATGATAAATATTTTTGTTATCAATAATTAAAAAACGGTCGTGAGCAGTTTTAAGTTCTTTTATTTCTATTTTTGGATATTGGAGATTATACTTTTTTAAATCCAAAGAAATTTGGGGCGTAATTTTATTACAATAAATTACTACTTCAACTTTTTTGTTTCGTTTTGTGAACAATGTCAAAACAGTATCATCAATAAAATTGTCAATTAAAATAATTTTCTTCTTGGCAGAACGAATTAAAGTAGAGACAAATTCATATGCATCAAATACTTGACCATCGTAAAATATTTTTTGTTTCGGGGGAGTATCAGTTTTGGCTAAAGCATCAAATACTTGCTCAAATTTTTTATCCGTCTCAATTTTTTGTTCGATTTGTTTTTGTTCTACAACATCTAAACGAGTGAATAATTGGGCATTGGCATGAATAATCCTACGCATTTCCACGAAGGCATTCATAATACGAATGCTCATATAAATAGCTGTATCACTCTTTAAAATTCCAGACAGCATAGCAACGCCTTCTTCGGTAAAAACATGGGGTAATTTTTGACGCCCACCCCGTTTTTTTGATGTCACAAATTGTGATATCAAACCTTTATGCTCGTCACTGTTTAATTGAAAACAAAATTGCTCTGGGAATCTTTTTATATTTCTTTTTACAGCTTGATTAAGATCCTTTGTTTGAACACCATAAAGAGAAGCCAAATCACTATCAAACATAACTTGAAATCCTCGAACCGTGTAAATTTTACTTTTAATTTCTACTTTTTCGATTAAAATACCTTGTGTTTTTTTCATTTTGCTTTTTGTTCATTAAAAAATGACAGAAGAACACTAACAAAAATTGCAAAATCAAAGATAATTTTGAAAATAAAAAATCTTAAATTACGATATTTATAAGCACTTAATGCCCCTAAAACACAACTAACGACTGGATTATAAACCGTTAGGGAATGCAATTGACGAACAATGTTTCCTGTTTTTAATTCATCTTTTCCTATCCATCTTGCTTGTCGCCAAATTTCTGTTAGTGTTGATGGATTTCGATGATAATATTTTGCAAAAACAGGAGTTGGCAATTGATTCAGCTTTTCCGTTAATGACCAATCATCCGCATAACCAACATTTTCGGAGAATCCTCCTACCTTTAAAAACTCTGATTTAAGAATTGCTCTGTATGGTAATTTACTGTCTCCATTGCTTAAAGTCGTAATTCTGTTATGTGAAATAGGGGCGATTTTAGTTTCCACAATTTCCAATAATTTTTTGGTGGCGTGATACATTTTTACAAAATAATTTTTCCTTCTGGACACCGCCAGTTTTTCTTTATGCCCGAAAAAATTCAGATTCCAACAAACTGCCCACGGATCACTTTTATTTAAAAGAAATTCCGTCGTAGAGTAAGTTCCGATTATTTTTCCGGAAGCGATAGGATCTATTAATTTTTCCACAAAATCCGCTTCAAATTCCATATCCGCATCCACAAATACAAGGATGTCACCCTTGCATTTTGACGCCCCTAAATTTCTTGCCGATCCCGGCCCTTGATGCTTCTGTTTTAATGTAGCGTATTTTTCAGAACCATCAGTAGAGCCATCGTCAACAATAATTATTTCCGATTTAACTGTCTGTTTTTCCAGACTTGAAATGCAGTTTCCAATAACGGCAATTTCGTTGTAAACTGGGATTATGATTGATACCTTCATCAAAAGAATTATACCAATATATTTACTTGTTTATTTTATCGTCATCAATCTTGTTGTCTTAAACCGTTTTTGGCAATACGAGGCTCTATATTTTGATCACGGAATTTATGACAGTTCTCTTTGGCAAGTGGCTCACCTTCAAAAACCCATTATTGATCATTTGGAGGACGGGTTTATTTCTCAATTTAGTGATCATTTCACCCCAACATTGTATTTATTAACACCCGTTTATTGGCTGACAAATTCCTATGAACCAATTTTAATTATTGGAAACCTCTTTGTTGCGTTAAGTGCCTACGTTCTATATTTAATAGCCCGCAAGAAAATAAAAAACGGCTTAATGATTTTTGCCGTTATTCTTGCCTATACCCTATTTATTGGCCTGCAAAATACCATTATTGCCAATCTTCATACGGAACTGCCCGCTCTTTTAACCCTAGCACTTACTCTTTGGGCAATAGAAAACAAAAAATGGCGTACTTATTGGCTATTTTTAATTCTGACTCTGGGCTGTAAACAAAATTTTGCAGCTATCGGAGTTGGCTTGGGAATTTACCTCGTCTTTCTGAAAGAAAGACGGGCGGGACTTTTCACTATCATTTTTTCTCTAGCTTATTATTTTCTGGTTACCAAAATTATTATTTCTAATTATTTGTACGGTCTGACATTTAATTTTTCTTGGAATAGCATGAAAACGGATACTGTTTTCACTTCTCTGGCTACTTTTGGGTTTTTGCCACTGGGGGCAATTACCTTTTTACCAACTGTTATTCAGGATTTTATAACCAGATTTTTCTTCTCTACCCCGGCCCGATGGGATCTGGGACTTCACTATAACGCCACCCTTAGTGTTTTACTGACCTATGGAGCCGTCATCACCGCCGGTAAATTAAACAAAAAACTTGTGATAATTTTTGCTATTTTTATGATCGCAACCACACTATATTTTCACCGCTTTAAATATCACGGGGCTTTAGGTCTTGCCTATAACCCCGATTTCTACCGCCATACCAGTGAGATGAAATTTGTCACCGATTTTTTAAAACAAATCCCTCCAAATAAGTCTGTTATGACCAATAACAATCTTGCTCCTTATTTAACACACACCAACAAAGTTATGCTTATGTCCGCAAACCGTGACCCGGAAGTAATTGCTTTGGATATCCGTGACGGACAAAACCCCGTCAACTTCTGGCCTTCAACTTTTGCAGCAACGGTAGATTTAAAAAATAAATTAGCTACTGATAGTGCTTTTACTTATGTTAGAATAAGCGATTCGCAATTTATTTTTATTAAAAAATGAACTGTTTAGTTACCGGCGGTGCCGGATTTATCGGCAGCCACCTGATTGATAGGCTTATTTTAGACGGCCACAACGTTACCGTTATTGATAATTTTTCCACCGGAAAACTGGAGAACCTAAAAGACAAAAAGATTAAACTTTTCAAAAAAGACATCTGCGAAAATCTGGATAGTATTTTTAAAAACAGCAAATTTAACGTAGTTTTTCACCTGGCCGGTTTGCCTTTAATTCAACTTTCAATTGAAAGCCCCGAAGAGACGGCAAAGGCTTCGGTTAACGGCACTCTTCAATTATTGGAATCATGCGTAAAATATGGCGTTAAAAAATTTGTTTACACTTCAAGCTCCGCTGTTTATGGCGATCAGGCGGATTTACCAATGGTGGAAGACGAAATTCCCAATCCCAAATCCCCCTATGCTATTCAAAAACTTATGGGAGAACATTATTGTTGGTTTTTTGCCAATGTTCACGGATTGGCAACAATAATTTTTCGGGCTTTTAGTGTTTATGGCCCAAGGCAGATTCCCAATAGTTCATATGGCGTAATCCCCAGATTTATTCAAGCTGTTGAAAATAAAAGGGATATTGTAATTAACGGTGACGGCAATCAAACCCGGGATTTTGTTTATGTTTCGGATGTTGTGGATGCGTTGGTAGCAAGTATTTCTTTAAAAAATAATATTTACAAAGGGGAAATTTTTAATCTTGCCAATGGAAAAAATATTTCCATCAATGATCTGGCAAAGAAAATAATAGGAAAAAATAAAATTAAAAT
>CAYHYP010000017.1:0-11233 GCA_964360925.1 uncultured Gammaproteobacteria bacterium
TAGAACTTCTGGTGGCGATGAGTATATTTTCATTGTTTTTTAATAAGTTAAAAGTGTCTGCTATGACCCAAATCATGGCTAAAAAAATACCCAATAATGTCATCCCGGACAAGCGAAGCGCGATCCGGGATCTATTAAATAGATTCCGGCATTCGCCGGAATGACACTCTTGTTGCCGGAATGACACTGTTTTTTGTGCCAACCAAATTCCCAAAATAAAGTAAAAAACCCAATTTCCGGAAAAAAGATATTGTTCTTGATCGGTTGGGAAGATTTGTCCCGGAAATTGCCAAAGTAAGAGTAGTTGAAAGCAGAAAGCGGTTAGCAGAAAGTAAATTGGAAATTTCTTAATTAATAACAGAAATAGGGGAAATAAAAGGTAAAGCTGAAAAATCATCGGAACGAAATATAAATGATAATCAGCCTTTCCCACGAGATATATGATCGCTGACCATAATAAATATAAGGGGATTAGTTTGGAAATACGTTCTTTTAAAAAATCCCATAAAATAAATTTTTGATTTTGATATTTGGCGCTTAAAGAAAACCCTGAAAGAAAAACAAAAAGAGGAACGCTGAATCTGATAATTTGGTCAAAAGCCAAAAGTCCGGTTTTAACAAAAGTACCGTCTTTGAAAAAATTGAAAAGGTTGCTGTTAAGATGAATTACAATAACTCCAATAATCGCCAGGCCTTTGAGGATGTTTGTTTTTTCCCTCATTTTTTAGCTCGGACAATTTCATTTAAAATTTCTGTCTTTATTTTTTTAATTTGAATACTGATTTTTTCTTCAATTTCAATTAAACCTTCATTTTTAAGAAAGTCCATAAGTTTCGGATCGTGAGGTGTAAGGGAAAAAGTTTCCAAAAAAATCTGGTGTTTATCTTTTGGTAAATGAGTGAGAATTATATTTAGAACATGATGATGTAATGTTTCGCCGGCAATTCCAATCAATTCATCATATTCTTCTTTTTGAAGATTATATCCTTTCAGTTCCAGACTGATTTCTTCCAATCCTATTAGATGATCGTAAAACACTTTTGGCATAATTATGACTGGTTAATTAACGACGGGTCTCCGGTCTTTACATTATATTCCACCGGACCTAAAGGAATTTGTTTTTGCGGATCGTCAAGAAAGAAAAGAACTACGGGGTGGTTTTGCATTCCGTAGTTTATGCCCAGATAGGCCATAACTTCCGGAGAGCCCCCAAATTTTTTTCCTGTCCAATCGGATGGCCCGGCATCGGCTACGGCGGCAACAATAGTTTTGCCGTTTTTAGGATTAACGACTACAACTTTTCTAAATCTGTACCAATCTGACAGTTTTTTGGTATCTGTTTTCCAATTGGGCAAATATAAGGTCTGAACGGCAACATAATATTTTTCAATTTCCGGGTCGGAAACATAACCCCAGCCGCCAAGTCCGGGAGCCATATTTTCTACAAAATCACCGGGGTATCTGGCCAAATGTTGTTCTGCTCCCATCCGGCCATAATCATCGTTTAGTTTATTTCCTTCAAGAGAGGCTTTTGCTTTTAAACCAAGAGTTTTTTCCAAGGCAAGACTTACTTTTTCTTCTTCCTCATGATTTAAAGTGCGGATCTCTTTGGGTAAAATCTGACTAAGCATTTCTTTTAGAGAGCTTTGTAGATGGTAAGGGGTAGTAATAGATATGGTTTTTGGGGTTGGGTGATAGGAAACGAAAGACGGGGTTGAAACGCCGGAAAAAAGTAAACTTCCGGCTAAAACACCAGAAGTTAAAAGTTTGGCCGCCGCGGGATGATTTTCCAAAAGTTGTTTCTTTGCGGCAAAATTTTTAACCTTCAACCTCGCCCGCAAAAGTTCTGTATCAAGATTATTTTTTTTCATTGGCAGTTTTCAAACGTAATATAGTCTCCTCTTTTCCTAAAATTTCCATAATTTCCCAGAGTGGTGGGGTGGCACTGCGGCCCGTGATAGCAAGACGCAAAGCCATAAAGAAATCACCGACTTTGATATTTTTTTCAGTGCAAAATTTTCTGGCTTCATCTTCCAAAATTTTACCGTCAAAATCTTTTTCTAAAACTGAAATAGCAAATTGTAAGATTTCCTGATCTAACCTTATTTCAACACTAGGGTTTTTAAGGTCAGGCTTGGTGAAAAAATATTTTGTCAGTTCATCAAAGTCTTTTAATGTTACAAGACGATCTCGAATCAAAGGAACAAATTTATCTATATCTTTTTGTAACGTAAACTTTTTTAATTTCTCCGCGAGTTCGCTGTCTGACAATTTTTTTATGTATTGTTGATTAAACCAATTAAGTTTATCGGGGACATATTTGGGATTTGATTTTTGAAATCCGTCTTCGCGGAAATTTTCCACAAATTCCTGGAGGGTAAACATTTCCCGGTTATCTTTCGGCGCCCACCCCATGAGAATCACAAAATTTAATAACGCTTCCGGTAAATAACCGTCTTTCAAAAATTGGTCAATAGAGGTGGACCCTTTTCTTTTTGATAATTTTCCCCCTTCTGGCGATTGAATATCTGTTAAATGGCCAATTTGTGGAGTTTCATAACCTAAATATTTGTAAACCAGTAAATGTATTGGAGTACTGGACATCCAATCATAACCGCGTAAAACGTGACTAATTTTCATTTCGTGGTCATCAACAACTGCGGCCAGATGATAGGTTGGAAAACCATCGGACTTTAGTAAAACTGGTTCGTAAACGTCGTTAGTGTTCCAGCTGATATCTTGTTTAAAAACAAAATCGTAATAAGAAACGATTTCATTTTTAGGAATTTTAAGTTTGATTGCCCCATCGGATTGATAAGCATAATTCTGCTCGACTAATTTTTCGGCAGCCTTTTTATATAACGGCAACCTTTCTGATTGAACATAATATTCGTCCCATCTGATATTGAAGGTTTCCAGCATTTTTTTGATGGCGTCAATAGCTTCAGGAACGTATCTTTTTTGATCGGTATCTTCAATACGTAAAAGAAAATCGCCATTAGAGTATTTGGCTAAGGCATAAGCGTAAACAGCGGTACGCAAATGACCAATATGGGGATTGCCTGTTGGCGATGGGGCGAAACGAGTACGTACTTTCATATGTTTAAATTCTATCATAGAATAGTAATACTGCTCATATGACAACACTTACGGAGACGGCATATTTTGGAAGGAAGTTTATAAACATTGGGGCGATTGCCTTGGCTATAATTCTGGTTTTGCGAATCGTTTTTGGCTTTGCTACCGGTTTATGGCAGAAACTTTTTCCTCCACCGCCACCTCCTGCCAATATGGCTTTTGGTCCGCTTCCTTATCCTTTAGCTCAAAATAATATTGCCACGCCATCAGGTACTATTACTTACGTTCTAGAAACTGTAGATGGGGGATTTCCCGAAACTCCACATACCCTTAAAGTATATTTTATGCCCAGGCTTGGAGCCACGTTTGGTTCTTTTGACAGGATGAAAGTTGCTGCTGAAAAATTAGGATTTACAGATGTCCCATTAAGGGCGGGGCCAACTATTTGGCGTTTTACTGATAAAGATAATCCTCTGCGAACGCTGGATATTGACGAAATCTCCGGAAATTTTAGATTAATGTACAACTATGTTTCCGATCTTTCTATTTTTACTTCTAAAAACTTCACTTCTTCGGATCAGGCTATTAATACTGCACGGGATTTTTTTGAACATGTTTCCGGTTTACCCAGTACTTATTATTTCAAATATGATGCCGGGGCTTTGGTTTCCACAACTTCCCTGTCCAATGCTGACGCGGTAAGCGTTACTTTTGCCCGTCCGGATATTGATAAAATGTCGGTAGTTTCTCCCGATTTTAGGCAAGGGTTGGTTTCGGCGTTGATTTCCGGATCAACAGATCCTAAAAAAACCATTTTGGAAGCGCGTTTTTTTACCACGGATATTGATACTCAAAACTGGGGGACTTATCCAATCGTAAAAGCGGCCGATGCTTTTGAAAGTTTAAAATCAGGTAAAGCAATTTATGCCAGTTTACCCTTACCTATGACTTCTACAATTTCTATCAGAAAAATATATTTGGCTTATCTTGATCCATATCCTGCTCAAAGTTACCTCCAGCCTGTATGGGTGTTTTCTGATGAAAAAGGTTTTGTGGCCTACATTCCCGGAGTTTTACCATAGATGACTATCCGGGTAGAGACTTCCGGTTGGATTTTGGTATCAGAATATTTTCCTTCAGGAAGTGACGGATTGGTCCACCAAAAAAGTTTTTCCGCATCAGGAGTGCTTAAATTAACACAACCATGAGAGCGTGGTTTGCCAAAATCATTATGCCAATAGGTGCCGTGTAATCCGTATCCTTTATAAAAATATTGAACAAACTGCACATTAGGTAAATCATAATATGATCCGTCAGCCGTGTTTCCTCCGGTCATTCTTTGGGCCCGGACTTTTGCCCAGATATAAAATTGTCCTGTAACTGTGGGTGTCCAAGGAAGCCCGGTACTGACAGGAAAATCGTAAACGATTCTTTGACCATCGTGGGCATAAAGATGTTGAGTGTCTAAATTTATTTCAATCCATTTTTCAGAGGTATTTTCTCCAAGAACTTTAACCGGGTTTTGAAATAGTCTTTCGGCGATGTCCGGTGACGGAAGAGGGACTTCTTTATTATTCCAAACGGCCTTTTTAGCGCTAAAATCAATTTTACCATCCGAAGAATAAATTCCTTGAAGATATTTTTGGGAAACAAGTTCCGATTGAGGTTTATTACGTACAAATGTAACTGTAACAACAAACACCAAAGCGGCAATTACAAGAATAATTTGTTTCATGGGCTCTTTTTGGAAATATACTCCGTTGCCGGGAGATATGTGTTGGAAATAGCTCCACCATTGGAAGTTACATTTCCACCGGTAGTGGTAAAAAATGGAGAGTAAACAGCGGTGGTCACAGTTGTTCGGCAAGCGGCTTTTTGATAATAGGTAATGCCATTTCCACTGCCATCAGTGCAGGTTGAGTTTTCCACTCCAAAACTGCCGCACCAGGGGCTACCGGTAGCTGCCACTAAGCCGTTAAAGACATTGGCAACTACATAATAGCTTCCAGCACTTCCCGGATTAAAAGTTGATGAACAGCTGGTTCCGGCGCAGGTATTTTGTGCTGACCATGCTTGTGTACTGGTTGGTGAAGAATAGATTCCCGTTGTCCCGGCTGATCCGGTCACGGAAGAAGTGACTGTCAGTCCATTAGCCGTTGCCGAAAAAGCGGTACAGGTGGGAGCGGCTGCGCAATCTGGACCGTTAATCCAACTACTTGACCAATTAGAACAGGTCTGCAGGAAGTTTATCCCGCCGCCTGGACTCCAAGTAAAACCCCAACAGTCCTGATTCAAATAATGAACCTGATACTTTTTGCCGCACGCCAAGTTCAAGGTGTACCCCGGATCCGTATTCATCAGCCATCCTCCGGTATGATAAGCAATGCCTATATCTTGGAGGCCGGTGATGCTGCCGCTGGCTTTATCGGCAACGAGAGCCCGCACGGAGTAAGAGGAGTCGTTACAGGAACTCCAGTTGTCGCAGCCGTTCGTCCACATGATGTACCTCACCCGACAGGAACTAACTCCGCAGTTGTCCACGACTACATTTTGGGGCAGGGTTCTGGTTTCGCATCCGTTATTGCAGTCTGATGCTGACTTGCGGGCACAAGAATCTCCGTAACTCCAGCATATCTGTCCAGTGCAGTAATTGCCAGTGTTTTCGGTCGAAGTCCAAGTGCAGTAGTTTCGGTCGCAAGCCCCCGAACTAGGATTGCAGGCAAGACTGGGAGGAGTGCCTTCACAATTACCTTTGCTGGTTAAATCGCTACACTGCCTGGCAGTATTGTTTTGGCAACCATTAGAAAACCACGGCCAGACGAAACACCCGGTTACATCCGCGTAGATTTGATTAGGCTTGACCAGAACAATCAACGAGGCGAAAAAGAGAGTAAGGAAAAACGCAAAGAACTTCTTCACCCTTTCAGAATAGGAGGTTTTGAAATGAAGGTCAAGAGGATGTCTGAATTAGGGGTTCGTACCGGCTAGATCATGGCCTCCCCATCTACAAATAATCCATTCAATCTGTGGCCCACCCCCAATTGATTCGTGGACGGTGATAGGGCCATCACATCCCATAACCGAGGCGTCAACATTAATTCGGACTTTGGCTGGAATGCTTGAAAGGTTTTCAAGCGAAAGCATCCAGGGAGTAGCCCCCGATTCAATGCTCCCGCTTATGGTGTTTCTATCGCCTGATTTTGCTATTGCTGTCGTGTCTCCTCCAAATTCCGAGTGTGGTTTGGGGGATTCCCGAACAATAAGTTTTAAAGGTGCTCCTTTGAGAAATTCTTTTGCTTGTTCCGGGGCTGCCAAGCCAGCCCTAATGCCAGGATTTCTATCTAAAGGTCTTGCTACAAAGAGAACTTGCCCCGGCACATTGTATAGAGATGAAAGAACAGTTTCTCCAGGACCCAAATCACAGCTTTCGATCTTCACGGGGGATGAGAGATCATACTGTGGGTGAATCACGTCTCGGCAATACGTGCTCGGGCGAACTGGGGAGGAAACGGGTTTTGGGGCGGGTGCTTTTGTTGTGGGTTTTACGGCCGGTTCTGGTTTTAAGATTTTTTCAGTCGGTCCGCCGATGCCGAGACAGATATTAAATTGCATTCCGAGACGGATAAGGCTTGGATTATCTCCAATGGTCTCCCTGTTGGCGTTGTATAGTGTTTGCCATGACTGAATTCCTAACTTTTGAGCGATTTTGCTAAGAGAGTCCCCCGGTTGCACTACATATTCGCATCCTGATGCCTGTGCAGAAGAAGCATACGCAATTCCTGCGGCAATGATAAGAAAACCGACAAAAGCTACCCGTGTTCTGGATACCCAATTCTTTTTTTCTATTTCTTCCCTTTTCATAATACTACAGACTTATAGTCTATCATTTATATTCTTAATTGTCAAGGACTATAGGATTTTGTTATCTCCCTATTCCAATAAACTTCTCCTTTGCATCCATTTCTACGATCTGTCTGTCAATTGGATTATTTGGATCAAATTGCCATTGTTGCTTCATTTGTTCCGTTACATCAAAAATGCCGGAGCCAATGTTATTTTTAATTTGAGTAATACTATTTTGTTGTGTTTTTTCAAAATACACACAATAACCCATAACCCCGGCAGTAGAAATAAGCAAGGTTAAAAACCATTTCAACAATTCCTGTTCAATTCCTGTTTGTGATTGTCTTTCGGCGTAAGCCATATATAAAAAATCCTCCGTATTTAGCGGAGGAATAATTAAACCTTAATTGGTTACTTTCCATTTCATATCTTTACATTATACACCTTCTGTGCAAATAGTGCGGGACTATAGGGCTTTTATGACTGTTCTTTATAAAAAATTATTTTTTTCCTCCCTGTCCACCGCTTCCAGGTGCCGAGCCTCTTTGTAGGTCTCCAGATTTTTCAGCATCATCTCTGGCTGTATGCCAAGCTTCTGTAACTGTTTTTGGAGTTTCATTTCTATCTTCTACTCCTTCCAATATTTTGTTTAATGTTTCGGCCGTATCTTTTTTATCTCCCGGATCTTCACACGAACTTAAATATTCACTCATTTTTCGTCACCTTCTTCCAAAGATAGTCCTAACAGTTTATGAATTTCCATTCTAATCCACCAAGTTGAGTATGTTGCGAATCTATGATTTTTATCTTTTTCAATATGATCTATATAAGGTTTTATAGATAAATTCCAACCTCTAAAACCTGCAGCAACTACCAGAGGTAAATCCGTCCCATATTCCTCATACTTTTTAGCGAAGGCAACACAAAGCCTTAACCCATCCTTGGCTAATTCTTCATAGGCTTTAACATTCCCTTTATTTGCCTGAAAAAGAAGTTCAATTATTTCTTGTTTTTCCACAGTTCACCTGCTTTCATTATTTTAATAATAACACACCGTGTCCAGTTTGGGAAAATAGTGCGGGACTATAGGTTGATTTATAGAGTTATTGGCACGCCAGTATTGCGGATTTCGGTTGCCAATGAGCTATAGGGATCAGAGAGATCGGTTGGGGTGAAAGGTATGGGTTCGATTCTAATGTCAATTTTTAAAGCTTTCATCCGTAGATCGACCATTTCATCAAGGTAATCCTTTCCGAATTTAGAGGAAACAATACAAACGTCAATATCGCTATCTTTGTGTTGGTTACCTTTGGCGTAGGAACCAAAAAGAAATGCGGATTCCACCGCTACTCCGTCATTTTTTAATCGCACTACAAACTTTTTAGCTTTGTTTAAAGCATCATTCATATTTTTTTACCTCTTCTAAAAACCTATTTTTAAAATTTTCTCCAGTTTTCATCCATTCTTTAACAAACTCAGAAGTGGCTTTTTCGCGTAGACGGTATTTATAGTCATCATATCTGGCAGCAATATTAAAAGTGGAAATTTCCGTCAACTGTTTCTTTTCGACTTCTGTAGTTTCAAATTTAACTCCACTAGTCAGTTGTAACAGGTCATGAGTGAATGGTGGCGATTCATTTAACTTCATTAGAAAGAGGCCTTTAAGCGTTTTTTCCAGAGATAAATGGAGAAAAAATAAGGCGAAATGACCATCTTTAGTTTTAGATATTCCGAGCATCAAGTTCCATGCCTCATCTGCCCCGTTTAGCCAATTTTTAGCTATTGTCTTTTTGTCCATGATGTTTATTATACAACTTTATAAAATTCGTCGTTTTGCAAGTGGTGCGGGACTATAGGTTGTTTGAGGATTAGCGATACATTCCACAATCAGTCCAATCAACTAATTGTCCCGTTGGAAGCCATTCTTTATAAGTATTACATTTTCCTTCTTTATCCACTGCGGTTATATTTCCACGTCTGACTTCAAATTGCACTGAAGTTTTTGTTGGTCGTATTTTGACAATCCAAGTGGCGCCGGTTGTGTGCCAATCTCCTGTACTTTCTACACAGTATGAAGCCCCACATGGGGTTGAATTGGCAATTGGTTGAAGAGCTTCGGGAGAACTAAATAAAGAAAATTGTGCGTCAGCTGATAAATACATACCATTCCCCGTATTTTTAACTTCACAATAAACTTCGCTTCTTCCATCGGGAATTACTACGGTAGTTGTTTTTCCGGTCTCCAAAACGCATTTTTTTGGAAAAAGTCAATTGTGGCGCATAGGAGAGTCGGACTCCTTTTATCAGGATGAGAACCTGGCGTCCTGCCGGTAGACGAATGCGCCGTGTTTTTGAACGTAGATTGATTATACAATCCATGTTTGCTCTTGACAAGAAGACGGGAAGTGTTAAAATACAGAAGTAGCAAAAAAACGTGCCAAACTTTCTGTACGCAGGAAGTTTTTCTTTTTTTTATAATGAACAAAAACAACATTTTATTGACAGCACAAGGGTTAGAAGACCTCAAAAAGGAACTTGATGAGCTTAAAAAAGTCAAACTTCCGGAGGTTATGGCTCGCGTGGCTAAAGCCCGGGACGATGGGGATTTGTCCGAAAATGCCGCTTATCAATTTGGCAGAGAAGAAGCAGAGTTTTTGGGAGGAAGAATTGATGAACTGGAAGAAATTCTTAAAAATTCCGCTCTTATTATTCCAAACACTAAGAATAAAGGAACGGTGGAATTGGGTTGTAAAGTAACAGTGGCTACGGCTAATGGTAAATCCCAGTTTCATGTTGTTGGAGAATGGGAAGCCAAACCGGCCGAAAGAAAAATTTCCGGCAGTTCTCCTTTGGGAAAAGCCTTGTTGGGGAAAAAAGTTGGAGAGAAAGTGGAAGTTGAAGCCCCCGCGGGAAAAGTGGTTTACTCTATTGTCTCCATAGAGTAATATATCTTCATGCCTTTGCCGATTGAAGAAATTATCAAAGTCCGTAAAGAAAAACTTCAGAAATTATCTAAACTTGATATAAGAGGCTTTCCTGCTTGGGACAGAAATTGGAAAAAATCAGGGCGGCTTATGGCAATCCGTGGTCATGGAAAACTGATTTTTGCAGATTTAATTAATCAAGAAGGCAAACAACAAATTTCTTTCAAAGCGGATAAATTAGGAAAACTTTGGGAATTAGTAGAGCTGCTGGATATGGGTGATTTTATAGGTTGTAACGGACAGGATTATATTACGCAAGCAGGTGAACCAACAATTGATATTGAAGATTTTGCTCTTTTGACAAAATCCCTCCGACCACTGCCTTCAGAGTGGTATGGTTTTAAAGATGTGGAAGAAAGATATCGCCAGAGATATGTTGATTTGATAGTAAACAGTGAAAATAGAAAAGTTTTTGAAACACGGTCAAAGGTCATTACCTTGTTCAGGAAAAAATTGGACGAAGCAGGATTTTTAGAAATGGAAACTCCGGTTTTACAACCTATTTACGGTGGGGCTACCGCCAAACCATTTATCACCCACCATAACGATTTGGGTATGGAGTTATTCTTGCGTATTTCCGATGAACTCTACCTGAAACGGTTAATAGTGGGAGGATTTGAAAAAGTTTATGAAATTGCAAAAGACTTTAGAAATGAAGGCATGGATCGCCAACACAATCCGGAATTTACAATGCTGGAATTCTACTGGGCATATGCCAATATAGAAGATTTAATGAATTTTACGGAAGAATTATTGTCTTCGATTGTTAAAGAAGTAAAAGGAGACCACAAAATAATTTATCAAGGTCAGGAATATAATTTTTCTCCAAAATGGAAAAGAGTAACTTTCAGAGATTTAATTTTAAATGATTGCGGAATAGATATTGATATAAAAGATACCGAAGAAAAACTGTTGAAAGAAATGAAACTAAAAAAAATTAAAGTTGATTTAACCGGAGTTATTGGTTTTGGGGCTCTTTGTGACACTCTTTATAAGAATGTTTCCCGTCCAAAAATTATTGAACCGACTTTTGTGACTGACTATCCATCGGCGATGTTACCTTTGGCCAAAAAAACTTCTGACCCCAGAAAAGCCGGTAGTTTTCAATTATTAGTTGGGGGGTTTGAATTTCTAAAAGCTTACAACGAATTAAATGATCCCATTGACCAAAAAAACCGTTGGGAAGAAGAAATGGCGCTATCCCAAAAAGGTTTGGATGAGCACCAGGTTTTGGACGAAGATTATATCCGCGCTTTGGAATATGGTATGCCGCCTACCGCCGGTTGGGGATTAGGCATTGACCGCCTCGTGGCATTTTTGACAGACCA